>JAIFNC010000306.1 GCA_020047935.1 Bacteroidota bacterium | reverse complement strand
CAAACTTCGTTTCAGAATAAAAACTTGGTGTTTGTAGTTGAAATAAAAGAAGTGCTGCAACAACAAAGCAAAAGCCTTAGCAAAGTAGATAAATATAAGATGCTGATTGAGAAAAACGATAATTTGAACAAACTTCGTCAGAATTTAGATTTGGAATTAGACTAATCCGAGCACTTAAAAAAAAGTAGTTTATTGATATAGTAATTTTATAATCAACGATTAAAACAAATTTCAACATGTTTTTAATCTTCGAATTTTTGAGTAACAATTAAATTTGTAACTTTACAAAAAGAACGAATTATGAAAATAATTGAATTGACTCAGCAACTAACCGGTAATCGAATTATTTTAAATTACGATTTACCACAAGAATATCAGAATCAAAAAATAAGGATTATTATTTTTCCAATTAATGATATACTTCCAATTTATTCCATTTCAGAAAAAAAGGAACCAAAACCGGAAAAAGAGTTTTGGTTCATGGAATTAAAGGGGTTAAAATCGAACAACAATACATTTAGAAGAGAGGACTTGTACGATGAATGGGGAAGATAAACGTGTTTTCATTGACACAAATATACTAATCTATGCAAATTATAGCGATTCGGTTTTAAAAGACCAAGCGCGTTCTAAAATAATTTGGTATTTGCAAAACGACTATGAATTATGGATAAGCAGGCAAGTAATACGTGAATTTTTAGTTTACATTACTCGATTTAACTTTGAGAATGAAAAACTTTCATCAACTGAATTATTAAACTCTGTTTTCAATAATTTAGACCAATACAATATTGCCGAAGATTCAAACATTACTACACAAAAATTGCGATATTTAATTGAAAAATATGAACTGTCGGGAAAAAAAATACACGATGCAAATATTGTAGCAACAATGCAAGAATATAACATAACAAAATTACTTACGCATAATATCAAAGATTTTGAACGATTTATTAATATTATTGAAATTATAGCTTTAATCGAGTAAATTCAAAATATTACTAAAAAGTATGAAAATTTAAATTCACATTAATGTAAAGAAATATCAACTAACACAAAACCAATAAATTATTAACATGAAAGAAGTTTATATTGTATCGGCAGTTCGTACTCCGATAGGCAGCTTTGGAGGAGCATTATCAACCGTTTCGGCAACCAAATTAGGTGCAGCGGCAATAAAAGAAGCCGTAGCCAAAGCCGGAATTGACCCGAGTGAAGTAAATGAAGTTTTTATGGGCAACGTAATTTCGGCCAATTTGGGTCAGGCACCTGCACGACAAGCAGCATTGTTTGCCGGTTTGCCAAATACGGTTCCGTGTACAACCATTAACAAAGTTTGTGCTTCGGGTATGAAAGCCATAATGTTTGCTGCTCAAACCATTATGTTGGGCGATAACCATGTAGTGGTTGCCGGCGGAATGGAAAACATGTCGCTTATTCCGCATTATTTGGAAGGATTTAGAACAGGACAAAAACTAGGCAACGGTGTTTTAACCGACGGAATGATAAAAGACGGACTAACCGATGTGTACAAACAATACCACATGGGCAATGCCGCCGAATTATGCGCTTCGACCTTAATAATTTCGCGCGATGCCGAAGTTATTCCGGTTGAAATTGAAACCAAAAAAGGCAAGGTATTGGTAAATAAAGACGAAGAATATACCAATGTACAATTCGATAAAATAGCCGGTTTACGCCCTGTTTTTGTTAAAGAAGGTACCGTAACTGCCGCCAACGCAAGCACTATAAACGACGGTGCAGCAGCATTGGTGCTAATGAGCAAAGAAAAAGCCGACCAATTGGGACTTAAACCAATTGCTAAAATTGTAGGTTATTCCGATGCAGCCCACGAACCCGAATGGTTTACCACGGCACCTGTAAAAGCAATTCCTAAAGCCATAGCTAAAGCCGGTTTGAAAGCCGAAAATATTGACTTTTATGAAATTAACGAAGCTTTTTCGGTAGTTGCATTAGCAGCAATAAAAGAGCTTAAGTTAAATGAAGCCAAGGTAAATGTAAACGGCGGCGCAGTTTCGCTTGGTCATCCGCTGGGTGCTTCAGGTGCCAGAATTATAGCCACCTTAATAAACGTACTGAAACAAAACAACGGAAAATACGGTGTTGCAGCAATTTGCAATGGCGGAGGCGGTGCTTCGGCTATGATAATTGAAAATGTGTAGATAGAAGTTTGTTATAAAATAAAAAACGCCGGATAATTTGCTGACTAAGTAAATTATCCGGCGGTTTTTTTGTTTTATATATACGATAAATTTGTTTTTTTTGCCATAGAAAATTAGCAAAAGTCCGAAATTAGTTTTACCTTGCCTTAGCAAATGTTTGCGTAGAAATATTAAATGCAATAGATTTTAATATCAATGAAATATGAATAAATATATACCGGTAATTGTATTTGTACTGTTAAACTTTCAAATTATAGCGCAATCAGCACAACACGACAGTTTGAAGCAAGTAATAAAAAACGCAAATACCGTTGAAATTGAAATTGATACTTACCTAAAGTTAGCGAAGTTATATCTTCGAGCCAACCCCGACAGTTGCCGTTTAATTGCAACACAAGCTTTGGAAATTTCAACAAAGAAAGATTACGAAAAAGGGAAAGCCGATTGTTTGCATTTAATAGGCAATTCACACTACAAATCGAGTAAAGTTGAAGCGTTGCGTTATTATAACGAATCGCTCGAAATAAGAAAAAAAATTAATGACAAAGAAGGGATTTCGGCAAGTTTAAATAACATTGGCAATATTTATTACCAACAAGGGCAATATGAAGTTGCACTTGATTATTATTTGGAATCGCTTAAAATTGATGAAGAACGAAAAGACGAATTGGGAATTGCGAAAAGTTTAAACAATATTGGAGCAATATATAACAATTTGGAAGCTTATGACCAAGCAATAGAATATTATAAACGCGCTTTAGCCATAAAAGAAAAATTGGGCGTTAAAACCGATATGGCTGCAACGCTAAATAACATTGGCAGAATTTATTATCATAAGAATAATTTCGAATTGGCTAAATCGACTTTACTAAACTCGTTACAAATACGAATTGAAATAGACGATAAAGGTGGAATTGCAAGCTCATACACTTCGCTTGGCGGTATGTATAAAGAACAAAAAAACTATTTGCAAGCGCTGCAAAATTTCGGCAATGCATTAGCTATCTACAAAGAAACCGACGACCATAAAGGAATAGCTGAGCTTTTATGCGAAATGGGTGAGATGCATTTTAAGCTTAAAAATTATAGCAAAGCAATCGATTTTCTGAATCAGGCACACAAAATAGCAGATGAAAATTATTTTTTGCCGGAAATTGTATTTGCCAATATGAACTTGTATAAAGCTTACAAGGCATTGGGCAGTTTTGAAAGCGCTATGAGTGCTTTTGAAATTTATAGAGAAGCACAAGATTCAATTATGAAAGAAGATAGGCTTGCAGAAATGGAACGCCTGCAAACCAATTATGCAATTGATAAAAAGCAAAAAGAATTGGAATTAGCTGAAAAAAATTTGGAGTTGGAAGCAAAAACCTCCGAAAATTTAAAACTTTTTTCGTATAGTCTTTCGGTTGTTGCGCTATTAATTATTGTTTTGGCAATTAATTCGTACCGGAATAACCAACGCACGAAACGCTTAAATGCAGTTTTATCGGAGCAGAAAGGTGAAATTACGCTTAAAAATTCCGAACTGCACCAAGTAAACGAAGAGTTGCTCGCAACCATGGAACTGATTGAAAAACAGAGCAAAGAAATAGCCCACAAGAATACTAATATTACAGCAAGTATTCAATATGCAAATAGAATTCAAAATGCGGTAATGCCGCAAATTGACCAATTGGAAGAATTTTTTAGCGACCAATTTGTTTTTTTTCGTCCGCGCGATATTGTAAGTGGCGATTTTTATTGGTTCAAATCGTTCGAAAATAAAGTATATATTGCAGTTGCCGATTGCACCGGACATGGAGTTCCGGGTGCCTTTATGAGTATTTTGGGCATAACCTTACTAAACGAAATTGTTAGACCGGAAGCCGATTTGCACCCGAATATGATTTTAAACAATTTGCGGTTGCGAATTAAAAGTGCGTTAAAACAACCAGGTAAAGATGGCGAACAGAAAGACGGAATTGATATTTCGATAATTTGTTTCGATAAAACTACCAAACAACTTGATTTTGCCGGTGCATACCAAAGCATGCTTATTTTGAGTAAGTCTAATACAGATGTCGAAAATTATGAAATACAATCGTTTAAAGGCGACCGAATGCCGGTGGGCATTTATTTAAGCACAGAATCGGATTTTACACCTTATTCGGTAACAGTTAAAGAAAATGACGTAATTTACTTATATACAGATGGCTATGCCGACCAGATAAAAGATGAAACGAAACGGAAATTCTTATTGAAGAATTTCAAAACCTTAATTCAAGGCATTGCAGGTAAAGAACTGCATAACCAATGTGCCGACCTTGAACAAAACTTTGACCAATGGCGTAATACAGCGCCGCAAGTCGATGATGTATTGGTAATTGGACTAAAAATATAATAATTTTGAAGAACCGATAACAAAAGTGCTATCGGTTCATATCGGATTAGTTTGCAGAAAACTTAACCACCTTATTATTTATCGGTTTTACAGTTCGCAAATAGGTATAAATTGCTTTCAAATCTTCTTCTTTCATGGTACCGTACATAGTCCAAGGCATAACCGTATTAAATTCACCGGCTTTAACTTGTTGCGGAACGTAGGTGCTGTCGGCATATAGCTTGAATTTATTAACAAAATCTTGCTCAGTCCAGTTTCCTATTCCGGTTTCTTTATCGGGCGTAATGTTTGACGAAACAACCTTGCCGCCGCTAAATAACGGAAATTCGAAACCGCCTGCCAAATGCATACCTTCAACCGGTTTGCCTTTTATTTGTTTGGTATGGCAATCGGTGCACGATGCGGTGTTAAATAAATACTCGCCGTAAGCAAGCTTATCTTCCGCAGTTGGTTTAGTGGTATAATTTGGCTTTTTTGGAATTAAATTCAATATAAAATTCATCGGAAAAGTTGCTTCCGATTTTTTAACCTCATTTTCAAGTGGTTCCAAGCTTCTTAAATAAGCAATAATCGCCAATAAGTCTTCTTTGTCCATTTTTCCGTAATTAGGGTGCGGCATAACCGGAAACAGCGGTTCGCCGGTTTTGTTTACGCCCGAGGCAATGGCACGCAATATTTCGCCGTCAGTCCAATCTTTAAGCGCATATGGCGTAATGTTTTTAGCATAAAAATTGCCGGGGAAACCCAATTCCTCTCCAAATTTTTCGCCGCCCATGCCTAATGTTCCGGGTTTCAGCGGACCTGAAAACAAATTCCAATCGCGAGTCGAGTGGCAATCCATGCAGACTGCCACGCTGTTTGCCAAATACGCACCGCGCTCCAATTGCGCATCGGTAATTTCAGCGCTTATTTCCTCGGGCTCACCAACATTGGGCAAGGCAAATTTTACAAAACTCAAAAGCCCTGCAATAATAATTACCAAGCCTAAACCGATAAATAATAAGATTTTTTTCATTTGTACAAAATTAATTAGGTTAATATATCATTCAATCGAACATAATGTATAAAATCATATAAAGCTACAGCTTTTACGATAATATTTTGCCTAATTATACAAATTTACTTTAGAATATTTTTTCCGGAAAGAACGATATATGCCTAAAAACAGCAGCAACTCATGAAAAATAGGGTAGTATTTAATTTAGAAGTTATTCGATTTATTTCTCGACAAAAACTTTTCTGCCCAATTTGCCAAACATAGGAGTGCCGCCGTTTTTGGCAATTATTTCCTCAATTTCATCCAGGTTTTCGGTAAAAACAGACCCAAAAAGTATTTTTACATTGCGAAAAGCAAACATTTCGTTGCTCAACGGGCACGACGGACCTAATACAAACACATCGGCACCGGATTTGGATGTTTCGCAAATTTCAACCAAGGTGTTATTTTGCAACGAAGTAGCCGTTAATATTATGCAATCTGCTTTTTCCAAATCCGAAGGCATCGGCTGCATTTCTTGCTTGGTCATGTGTAAGTAATCGTAGAATTTAATCGGTATTCGTGCGGTTTCAAACTTGGCAATCAACGGCTTAAACTCACCCACCATCAATATTCTATTATATTTTCTGAAGATTATTCTATCAAAAATATCGCCTTGAGTGGTTGTTATTTTATGGTTTATTGAAGCATTCAGCGCCGCATTAAACCATATTCGGTGGGCAGGAATTGCTAAATTGAAGTCGGTTACCGGCAAGTTTTCAATCGTAATTTCCTGCTGCAAATTGGCACAAACGCCTATGGCTTGCTTTTCGATAAGTGCCGCCGAATATATATTGCCCGAAATAATTCTTGTTATGTTCTGAGGTTTAACCGAATAAACCGATTGTAAGTAAGCAAGTGCATCGTTCATAAACTTCAATTTTAAATAGCATTCCATTTACATAAGGGCAAATTTACCAAAAATTTTGTACCTTTGTTAAACAATTCGCTCTTGCTATGAATATTCTTTTTCTGGATATCGACGGCGTGCTTATTACCGAGTGGAGTAATTTGCAGCCCCGAAATGCGTGGTTTAAAGATTTTGCCAAACCGTTTTCGCCCGAAAGCGTAGAAGTTATAAATCAGATAATTGAACAATTTGATTTGCAAATAGTTCTCACTTCCGATTGGAAATATGTTTTTGAACTAAAACACTTAATTGAGTTTTTCGAATTCAATAATATAAACGTCAAACCTAAGCTGATGCCTTACGATTATCGAGGCGAATTTAGAGACCGAGTTAAGTTTCCTAACTATAAAGAACTTCGAAGAACAAAAGAAATTTCGACCTACATAACCGAATTCCGCCCGAGTAACTTTTTAATTATCGACGATTTGGATTTGAGCAGTTTTGGTAAAAACTTTGTGCGAACAGAACCCGAAACAGGGCTTACAAAGCAAGCGTTAAGTAAAATTTATGCAGCATTTGGCAAAAAGAATTCAATTTAGCCCAAAAAAAATTGACTGTAAATATTAAAAACATGTTTTATAGCATTTTTTTCGAATAAAAATTATACCTTTGCAGGCTAAATATTTGGTACAAAAATGAGTAATCGTATTAGTAAGATTCAGCATAATGGCAAATTAATCATTGTTTCGGACTGGACAAACATTAGAACAGTTCAGGAAGCAGAATTGGTTTGCAACGAAACTGCCGATTATGTTATAAGCTTAGGATTGAAAGGGATTTTAGAAATTGTTGACGTTCGCAACTCGTTCGGCACAGCCGAATCGTTAATGGTGGTGAAACGAGTGGCTGCCAAAACCAAAGGTATCAGCAGAAAAAAAGCCGTTGTTGGCGTTAGCGGAACCCGAAAAATACTTTTAAATGCCGTTAATGCTTTTAGTAAAGAAAACATGGTAGGCTTTGAAACCATGGAAGAAGCCTTGGATTGGATTACCAAATAAATCTGTATATCATTTAATATTGTTGTAATGCAAAAATTACGCAACGTAGCTATTATAGCACACGTTGACCACGGTAAAACTACCTTGGTCGATAAATTATTAATGCTTGGCAAACTTTTTAAAGATCACGAAAAGCCGGGCGACCTTATTATGGACAATAACGATTTGGAGCGAGAGCGAGGAATTACAATTCTGGCAAAAAACGTTTCAATTCAATATAAGGACTATAAAATAAATATTATAGACACCCCCGGACACGCCGACTTTGGCGGCGAGGTGGAACGTGTATTGAACATGGCAGACGGTGTTTTGCTGTTGGTTGATGCTTTTGAAGGTACCATGCCGCAAACTCGTTTTGTGTTGCAAAAAGCTATTCAATTGGGCTTGAAACCTATTGTGGTTATCAATAAAGTAGATAAACCGAATTGCCGACCCGACGAAGTGCACGAGCAAGTTTTCGACCTAATGTTTAACTTGGAAGCTTCCGAAGACCAGTTGAATTTCCCGACCGTTTACGGTTCGGCAAAAGAAACTTGGATGTCGATGGACTGGAAAGTTCGTACTACCGACATTTCCGTGTTGCCCGATATGATTATTGAGCATATTCCTGCTCCGGTTCAGCTTAAAGGTACACCGCAAATGCTTATTACATCATTGGAATATTCAGTGTACGTTGGGCGTATTGCCGTTGGTCGTATTCACCGTGGCGAACTGAAACCGGGTATGCAATGCACTTTGGTAAAACGCGATGGTACGATTATTCGTTCAAAAATTAAAGAATTATTTGTTTTTGAAGGTTTCGGTAAAGTAAGTGTACCTATTGCGCTTTCGGGCGAAATTGTAGCAATTACCGGCATTGAAGGTTTCGAAATTGGCGATTCTATTTGTGATTTTGAAAACCCGGAGCCTTTAGACCCAATTTCGATTGATGAACCAACCATGAGCATGTTGTTTACCATCAATAACTCTCCATTTTTTGGACAAGACGGTAAATTTGTAACATCGCGCCATATTAAAGACCGTTTGGACAAAGAATTGGAAAAAAACTTAGCCCTAAAAGTTGAAGCTACAGATACTTCCGACGCTTGGATTGTATTCGGACGAGGTGTTTTGCACTTGTCTATTTTAATTGAAACCATGCGCCGCGAAGGTTATGAGTTGCAAGTTGGTCAGCCACAAGTTATTATTAAAGAAATTGCCGGTATTAAATCGGAACCGTTCGAAATACTTTCAATCGATTTGCCCGATGAATCGTCGGGAAAAGCCATTGAATTGGTTACACAACGTAAAGGCGAATTACGCACTATGGAACGTAAAGGCGATAGAATTCATTTAGAGTTCAGCATTCCGTCGCGCGGAATTATTGGGTTGCGTACCGTAATGCTTACCGCAACAGCAGGCGAAGCTGTTATGACACACCGCTTTACAGGTTTCGAACCATATAAAGGAGAAATTGATAAACGCAGAAACGGTTCGATAATTTCGTTGGAAACCGGAAAAGCTATTGCCTATTCAATTGAAAAATTGCAAGACCGCGGACGCTTTTTTGTTAAAAACAACGACGAAATTTATGAAGGAATGGTAGTTGGCGAGCAAACGCGAGGTAGCGATATGACGGTAAATATTAGTAAAACGAAAAAACAAACCAACTTCCGTGCTTCAGGCACCGATGATGCAATTCGTTTAATACCACCACAAATTTTTTCTTTGGAAGAAGCATTGGAATACATTCAGGGCGACGAATATGTTGAAGTTACACCAAAAAATATTCGTATGCGCAAAATATATTTGAAAGAGCACGAACGCAAACGTCATGGTTTGGTTTAGTTTCTTTTGAAATAAAAAAAACCGACTTGCAATTAATGCTTGTCGGTTTTTTTTATTGGTACTGTAACGGAAATTGCTGATAAATAGTAAAAGATATAAAAACTTGTATAATTAAATAATAGAACGACAGCTGCAAAATATTGAATTTTAATAGCCACCGGGTGCGGTTATTAAGCTTGTCGAAGTACAATTAATGATAAACGATTAAAACGATGGCACAATAGTGAAGCTGATTAATTCATTAATATTGAACAGCTTTGCTATTATCGATGTTTGACTAATTGCTACCACTCGTTTCACCTATTGCTATTAAAATTTACCTGCTTTGCGGTTTTTAAAGCACTAATTTGAATTGCAAAGTATAATTACATTATCACAACTTTCAGCATAAAAAAGCTGCCTAAAAACCAAAAATGTATCGTGTTGATTGGTTTTTAAGGCAGCTTTTGAGTGAAATTATTAAGCGTTTACTTCCGATTTTACAATGTCGAATTGTTTCATATCGTCTTCAACCGTTCCAATTCCGTTAATTCCGAAATTTTCAACCAGCACCTTAGCCACACCCGGCGAAAGGAAAGCCGGTAAGCTTGGTCCTAATTTTATGTTTTTAACGCCCAAATAAAGCAAAGCAAGCAACACAATTACCGCTTTTTGCTCGTACCAAGCAATGTTGTAAGCTATCGGCAACTCGTTAATATCGGTCAGTTTGAAAACTTCTTTCAATTTAAGTGCAATTACTGCCAACGAATACGAATCGTTACACTGTCCGGCATCCAACACACGCGGAATGCCGCCTATGTTGCCCATATCGAGTTTGTTGTATCGGTATTTTGCACAACCGGCAGTAAGCACAATTGAGTCGTTTGGTAATGCCTGAGCAAAATCGGAATAGTAGCTGCGTCCCGAAACACGGCCGTCGCAACCTGCCATAACCACAAACTTTTTAACTGCGCCCGATTTAACGGCATCAACTATTTTGTCGGCCAATAGCATAACTTGGTTGTGTGCAAAACCGCCCACAATTTTGCCGGTTTCAATTTCGGTTGGCGCAGGGCAAGTTTTTGCCAAAGCAATAATTTCCGAAAAATCTTTGGTTCCGTCGGCTTTAGCTGCAATGTGTTTGAAACCGTCCAACCCTGCTGCACCGGTAGTAAATACTCGGTTTGTGTAGGTGTTGCTCTTTTTTGGCGGAACAATACAGTTGGTGGTAAAAAGAACCGGACCGTTGAACGATTCGAACTCTTCGTTTTGCTGCCACCAAGCATTGCCGTAGTTGCCCACAAAGTGCGAATATTTTTTGAACGCCGGATAATAATGACCGGGCAACATTTCGCTATGCGTATAAACATCAACGCCGGTACCTTCGGTTTGCG
>JAIFNC010000054.1 GCA_020047935.1 Bacteroidota bacterium | reverse complement strand
CTTTAATTGAAGAGGTGGTAACCCCTTGTCCGATTGCAGTAGTTATAAATATTACAACTGCAAACGCTACTAAAAGTAATTTTTTTAGCATGTTCGTTTTTTTTTGATGATAAAATTAAATGTCGCACAAAGATGATAAATATTCACCTATCTACAATATTAATTTTTTAAAACTACTTACAAAATATGTTTAATAGTTTGTACAACAAATAATTAAAAACTGTATTTTTAGTACATTCATATTTTACATCCAATTTTATAATTAAGGGAAATTAAGAATTTACACGTTTTTCCGGTAATTTTCGAATTTTTATCTATTTTTACTTCGAATTTTAACGAAGCTATATTTTATGCAGTTTTTGTATCCGCTGTTTTTAACGGCATTGGCAGCCATTTCAATACCTATAATAGTTCACTATTTCAATTTCAGAACTCGCAAAACGGTTTATTTCAGCAGTATTAAGTTTTTGCAGCGAGTTCAAAAAGAATCGAAATCGAAGTCGAAACTGAAACATTTTCTGATACTTTTGGCGCGTATTGCAGCCATTATTTGCCTTATTCTTGCTTTTGCACAACCTTTTACTGCAAACAAAAATTTCGAAAACGATAAACGAATACAAATTACCGCAGTTTGGCTCGACAATTCGTTTAGTATGGAAGCTGAAATGACCGAAGGACTAACCAACCAATCGTTGCCCGAATCGCGAAGACTTATTGGCAAAGAAACCGTTACCGATTTACTTTCAAATACCGAAACCGGACCCGCTTCACTTACCCTTAGCCAAGCTGCCGATTTGTTGCAAAATGCTTTTATTGAAAGTGTTGGAAACGATACTTCGCAATATTTCTTAAACATGCTGTTTTTTTCCGATTTTCGGACACAAATAACCAACCCAAGCAATATTAAATTGCTTAACAATGCAAGTTTAAAATTATTGGCTTTCGAACCAATTATAAATAGCAATATATCAATAGATTCCGTTTATTTTGACACCCCGGGCAGAGTTATCAATGCCTACGAAAATATTAACATTCAACTTACCAATTATTCAAAAGCCAAACAAACCGATGTGCCAATAAAAGTGCACCTTGCCGACAGTTTAAAAGTTTCGGCATTGGTAAGCTTGGATCCGGGCGAAACTAAAACAGTAGTGCATAGTTTTAAATCGACCCAATTGGGGTTGGTAAAAGCAGTGGCAAGCATCGACGATTACCCAATTGAATACGACAACAAGCTGTTTTTTTCCTTTCCGGTTTCGCAAAAAATAGCCTTAGGCGTGGTTAAAGGCGACCCTAAGCTTTCGGCTGCCGAAGCCTTATTTTCTGACGATTCGCAAATTGAAATGACGGTTAATTTACAAGGCAATATTTCGGTTTCCGAACTGCTTACCAACAATTGCATTCTATTAAACGAAACTCAAAAATTGCCCGGTGGCTTACTTACCGAACTCGAAAAATATATAACCAATGGCGGTACACTAATTTTTATTCCGAACACCGAAAATAAACCGGACGAACTGAACCAACTGCTAAACTTAGTTGGCGCCAACAACTTCGCAAAGCTCGACACCACAACTATTCGTGTAGGCGAACTGAACTATACGAACTTTTTGTATAAAAATGTTTTTGCCGAAATTTCGAACCAAATAAGTTTCCCTACCGTTAAAAAACGCTTTATTTCCGGTACCCAAAACTTAGCTGAAATTCCGATTGTGAAAGCCGAAAATGGCGATAAACTTATTTCGTGCATTAAACACGGCAAAGGCTTAGTGTATGTTTGGAACTTTGCTGCAAACCAACAATCGGGGCAATTTATTACACACAGTATTTTTGTACCAACCTTGTACAATATGGTGTTGTACTCAGGTTCAACCCCCGATTTGTATTATAAGTTAAACTCCGACAAGGTAATAAATATAAGCCTTCCGAAACAAGTAGCCATTGGAGCCGAATCTATTTTCAAACTAAAAAGTGAAATAACTGATTTTGAATTTATACCTCGCCAATGGTTTTCGGGAAACAATTACCTGCAAATTTCTACCATGAGTTTAATTGAAAAAGCAGGCTATTATTCGCTGTTTCAAACCGATAACAAAGTAGCAACCTTGGCTTTCAACTACAACCGAACCGAAAGTAATTCCGACTTTGTTTCAGCCAACCAATTGGAAAACACGCTCGATTCGCTTCAACTTAAAAACATTGAAGCCTATAAATACAAAAACAACTTTTCGAATTACAAAGAATTGGCCGATGCTACCGGAAAAACTCCGCTTTGGCACTGGTTTTTAGCCGCATTGCTGCTCTTTATTTTTATTGAAATGGCACTAATTAAGTGGATTAAATAAAAATAATTGCAAAAAAAATAGGTATAGTTGCAATCTTAAGCTATTAATTTTCGTACCTTTGCAAACTATATTTAATTGTTTATGGTAGAAACTAAAGTTTTAGGCAACGGAATACGAATTGTGCATTATAAAACCACATCGCCGGTTTCGCATTTGGCTATAATGACCGAAACAGGCTCACGCGATGAACTGATTGAGGAATCGGGAATGGCTCATTTTATTGAGCATAACCTATTTAAAGGTACAAAAAAACGTAAAATTCATCATATTTTAAACCGATTGGAAGATGTAGGCGGCGATTTAAACGCCTATACAACCAAAGAAGAAACTTGCTTACATGCCACGTTTTTAACCGAATACTTAGACCGCGCAGCCGAATTACTTAAAGATATGTTTTTCGATTCAACCTTTCCGGAAAGAGAAATTGAAAAGGAAAAAGAAGTAATTTTAGATGAAATAAATTCGTACCTCGATTCGCCATCGGAACAAATTTACGACGAATTCGACGAACTTATTTACCCAAACCATTCCATTGGCAGACCAATTTTGGGTTTGGCAGAAACGGTAAAATGCTTTAATCGCGAAACGGTTTTAAAATTCATTGGTTCGCATTATGCAACCAACCAAATAGTTGTGGCCACATCGGGCAGCATAACGCATGAAAAATCGTTTCGAATTTTACAAAAATATTTCGAAAGCGTACCTGCCAAGTTTATTGCAACCACCGAAAAAGAAATTCCGATTTTTACCGCCAATTATAAAGCTGTTGAGAAAAAAACCTACCAAGCGCATTGCATTATAGGTATGCCTGCCTACGAAGCGCAACATCCAGGAAGGTATTCATTACGTTTGCTAAACAATGTGTTAGGCGGACAGAGTATGAATTCGCGCTTGAATATGAGCTTGCGTGAAAAAGCAGGCTACGTTTACAATATCGACTCGTCGTACAGTGCGTTTCGCGATGCCGGAAGTTTAATTATATATTTTGGAACCGACAAAGAAAATTTGAACCGAAGTTTAGATTTAATGTACAAGGAGGTACGCAAACTTAAAACGGTTGCGCTTACCAAATCGCAAATGGACAAAGCCAAAAAGCAAATGATTGGGCAAATAGCTATTTCGTCGGAAAGTGTGGAAGCATTTATGCTTGCAGGTGCACGTACCTTTTTGTTTTACAACGAATTAATTATGCTCGAAAAATATTTTCAAGAAATTAATAAACTTACCGCCGACGATTTAATTCGTACAGCCAATGAAATTTTTGACGAATCGAAAATGGCTACCTTAATTTATAAGTAAAATTATTTTTCGGAAGAATTTTATGCGCTAAAAACCGCGTGAGCGGTTAAATTTTAATAGCCCCGGGTTGGTCGTTGAGCATAGCGAAACGCAACCCGGGGTTTACATTTGCAGTCGCCTTACCGTTGCATCAGCGCTCATCCGGATTGAAAAACAAATCTACCATACAACGGAATGCTTCAAAGCCTATTTATTTTAAATGAATATTCATAAAATGAGTTTATTCCATTTTCGTTGCATGCAAAATTTTGCATTTCAATTATCGATATCGGTTGCAACGGCTGTTCAACATCAACCGTTTCCCCCGGGTTCTAAGGAACCCGGGGCTATTAAAATTGAACTGCTTCGCTTTGCAAAAGCATTGAATACGAAAGAGGCGTGAAAATTAAATCGAATGTTTAAATTCGTAAAAAATTAACTTTTTTTTGATTTTTTGTTATTTAGTTTTGCGTCAAATTTTTCTTTTAACGTATCCACCACATAATACACCAAAGGCACAAGGTACACGGTAATAATTAACGACGACAGTAATCCGCCAATAATAACCCACGCCAAACCGTTTTTCCATTCGCTGGCTGTTCCGGAGGCAAGTGCAATGGGCAACATACCTATTGCCATGGCAAGGGTAGTCATCAGAATGGGTCGCATGCGTTCTTTGCCGGCTATAAGCAGTGCTTCTTTAAAATGCTTTCCTTCGGCTTTAAGTTGGTTGGTAAAATCGACAATTAAAATGGCATTTTTTGTAACCAAGCCCATAAGCATTATTAGGCCCAATTGCGCAAATAGAGTTAGATGATTTAACGAAAGATTAAGTGCCAAAAATGCGCCAATTCCTGCCGCAGGTATGCCAAACAAAGCAACAAACGGGTAAATATAACTGTCGTATAGGGCCACCATAATTAAGTAAATAAGTATAAACGAAATAAGCAACACCGAACCCAATGCGCCAAAGCTTTCGTTTTGGGTTTTAATGTCGGCGCCCCAAGTCATTTTTACGCCTTCGGGCAGCGGTTTGGTTTTCAGGTAGCCAATTACTTCATCGGCAAGCGTGCCCGATGGTCGTCCGAACGATTCGGCTGTAATGGTAATCGACGATTGTCGGTCCAATCGTTCCAGCATAGAAGGCGAGTTATTAGGAATAATTTCTGCAAATTGCGATATTTCAATTGGTATTCCCATCGGATTCACAATAGTTAGCCGCTTTACATCGTCGAAGTTTTTGCGGTTAAATTCGTCGAGCCGAATATTTACTTGATATTCCGTTCCATTTTCGGTTAGTTTAGCATCGGTATTGCCCGTAAATGCCGTGCGTAAATTCAAGCCCACATAAGCGGTGTTTAAACCCAAGCGTTGCATTTTGTCTTTGTCGGGTATAACCAAATATTCCGGCGCACCTTCTTCAACAGAAAGCTTTACATTGTCGGCGCCCGGCACAGCTTGAATTGTTGTTTGCAGCTCTTTGGCGGTTTGCATAACCAAATTTAGGTTGGCGCCGCTAAGGGTAATTTTTATGGGTGCCGATTTTGGTAGCAAGCCCAGCACTGCCATCGAAAAATTGACTCCTGCAAATTCGGAGGTAAGTTCCTTGCGCAAATATTTCATAAATTCTTCGGTTTTCATCGTGCGTTCTTTGGCCGGTTTAAGCTGAATGGTAAATTCCGACTTGTTGGCAGCACCCACGCCCAAACTGCCTATGCCGGTTCCGGGTCCGGCTATGTTGCTAAAAAGCGAAGCTACTTCGGGTTGTTGCAACAAGTAATTTTCGACCTGTTGCGAAACGAGGTTGTTTTGCTGAACGGTAATGTTTTTGTCGAATTCCAAATTTAAACGAAACTTGCCTTGGTCGCCGGTTGACATCATTTCTTTGCCTATAATGCCTTGTTTCATAACCATTACCGTAATTACAAGCAGCAGCATTACCATGCTTATAAACGCCAGTTTGTGGCTTAGTACCCATGCCAATTGCTTTCCGTAACTTTCAATAAATTTTTGCAATTGGTGTTCGAACCAAAGCAAAAAACGGTTCATAAAATTGGTAGGTTGCAGGTCTTCCTTCTTGCCAATGCGCGATGCCATCCAGGGTGTTAGCGTAAAACCTACAAGCAAACTTGTTAAGGTTGAAGTAATTACAACCACCGCAAACTGTTTGAGCATGTCGGCAACAAATACTTGCAGAAATAAAATGGGCAAAAAAACCACCACATCGACCAAAGTAATGGAAACAGCTGTAAATCCGATTTCCATACGTCCGTCCATGGAAGCAATACGGCGTTCTTTGCCCAAATCAAGGTGTCGCTGAATGTTTTCGAGTACCACAATGGCATCATCGACCAAAATACCAATAATGAGCGACATGGCGAGCAAAGTCATTAAATTTAGCGTATAGCCCAGCAGCCACATAACGGCAAATGCAGTAACCAGCGAGGTGGGGATTGAAACCAGCACAATGAGCGAATTTCGATAACTTCTCAAAAACAAAAGCATTACAATAGAAACCAAAATAACGGCCAGAATTAAATCGAAAACTACCGAATTTACTGCCGCAATGGTATTGTCGGTGCTATCGTCGGCAAGTATGAATTTTACACCCGAAGCAACGTTTTGCGCTTCAATATTTTTGAGTTTTTCGCGCACCAAGCCCGACACATCAACGGCGTTGGCATCGCCTTGTTTTTTGAGCAAAAGTCCAATACCGGCTACTCCGTTGTAGCGGCTTACCGAGTTTATTTCTTTTACTCCGTCAATTACCACCGCCACATCGGCTACATACACCGGACTTTGCAGGGTAGGCATGGCAATTTGCACTTTCATTATGTCATCAACCGTGGCGAATTTGCCGGTTATTCGTACCGAATTGCTTTCTTGGTCGGTTTGCACTTTGCCGGCGGGTAGGTCTACACCCGAACGGTTAATAGCTTCAACCACTTGCGAAAGCGATATTTTGTACAAACGCAGTTTGTCGCGGTTTACTTTTACCTGAATTTCGCGTTCTTCGCCACCCAACAAAGTTATTTCTGCCACGCCTTTAATTTGCTGTATTTGCGGCAGGTAATTGTCTTTCATTTTTTGGTAAAACTCGGTAGCCGGCAAGTTGCTTGTTGCGCTAAGGTATATAATTGGCAAATCGTTGGGCGAAACTTTGCTCATTACGGGGCTAAGTATATTCTCCGGCAAATCTTTGCGAATATTATCAATGTAGCGTTGGGCATCTTGCATTGCTTTATCTACATTGGTTCCGTATTTTAGGTTGGCTATAATAACCGATGCATTGGGCATCGATTTGGTTTCCAGATAGTCCACGCCTTCCAAATTAGACAAAGCGTCTTCTATTTTTCGCGAAACCGAAGTTTCAACCTCTTGCGGTTCGGCACCCGGATACATGGTTTTTATAACCACCACCGGTTGGTTAAAATCGGGCAAAAGCTCGTAACTCAAATTCTTGTAGCCAATAATTCCCAATAAAGTGAACACACTAAAAAGTACGATTATTAGCGATGGGCGGTTGATTGAAATTTCTGTTATGTTCATCATTTCTTAGTTTTTAATTGAAACATTTGCACCATCAAAAAGGTTTATAAACCCGCCGGATATTACTACATCGCCTGCTGCTATGCCGCTCGAAATGATGGCTTTGTTTTGTATTCGTTCCAAAATGCTTATGTTTTGCAATACGGCTTTTCCGTTTTTTACCAAATATACTTGTGGCTGAATTGTGTTGCCTACAATTGCCGACGCCGGAATGGTAATTTGCCGAGCAATTTGCTCGTTTTTAAGTTGAACTTTTCCGAACATTCCGGCCTTAATTTTACAATCGGCAGTGTTGCTAACAGTAAACTGCACCGGAAAACTATTGCTCGAATTGGCTTTGCTGCCAATCATTATTATTTTGCCGCTGAGTACATTTTCCGGAAAAGCATCGACCGCAATAGCGTATACCTGTTGAAGTTTGAACCGGTTAAGCTCCTGCTCTTGGGCGTTTACCGTAAATTTCAGGGTCGAAATATCGGTAATTTGCAGCAAAGGAACGCCGGGCGCAGCAAAAGCACCTTCTTCGGTAAGTTTTGCGGTTACAATTCCGTCGAAGGGTGCAACAATTGCCGTTTTACTAATTTGTTCAATTAAAATGGCTTTTTGAACTTTTGCCGATTTTAATCCCAAAATGGTTTTCTCTAATTGTACTCCTTGTATTGCTTCGGCATTTGCAAGAATAGTAAATCGCTTTACATCAGATTCGATTCCTTCAATTTGAATTTCAATACTTTGCAATTGTAATTTCAACAACGAATTATCTAACAGAATTAAAGACTGACCTTTCCTGACAATCATTCCAACATCAACCAAAACTGCATTTATTTTGCCTTGAATTTCGGCACTTATTTTCGTTTCCTTGTTGGGTTCAAACGTGCCGGTGTAGGCGTATTCGTTTCCTACACCTTCCAACGATACGGTATATGCCTGCACGCTAACCGTTTGCTCCTTATTGTAATGGTACACCCTGTTTTGGGTGGTTTCTTTGTTGTTTTTTAGTCGAAAAACTACTACGGCAATGAGAGCCAAAGCTACCAATATATAAATTATTTTTTTCATTCTGCTAATTTTAAAAGTTTTTACTTGTTAAGTTTCCTGTAATTTTTTTCAATTCCAAATCGGTTTTCAGATATTCAATTATAACCGACAAATGGGTTTGTTGTGCTTCGCGCAAAGCATTATCGGCAAGCAGCACTTCGGTTAACCCGGCGGTGCCTTCTTGCTGTTGCAAAACCGTTTGCTTATATACCGTTTGTGCAAGTTCAATTTGCAACAACGTAATGGCAACATTTCGTTGTGCTATGTTTTTCTGTCGTTTGGCGTTTTCAATTTGCATGGCATTTTGTTCGGCAATTAGGTTTTGTTGAAGTTGGCCCGTTTGAACTTCAATCTTTTTCTGATTAATTTTCTTTTGTGTGCTTGTACCGTTAAACAGCGGATACGAAAATTGCACACCTACAAATCCGAGCGGATAGAAATTCAGAAATTCGTTGGGTTCTTCGGTATAACCGTAGCCGGTTTGTCCGTAAGTTCCGTATAGCGAAAGCGATGGTAAACGCGAAAATTTCAAGGTTCGCAGTTCGTTTGCAAGCAGTTTGGTTCGGGTGCCTGCTATTTTGCTTTCAACCGGTTGGTTGCTTTGGTATTCGTTTGTTTGAATGTATGTTATTTTAGGTTCAATTTCCAACGGCTTGCTTTGTTCAATTCCAATACTAAATTTCAGCAAACTTAAAATTTGTTCGTATTTGGCTTGCAGCAATTCCTTTTGGGTGGTAAGTTGTTCGGCTTGCAAACTAATTTTGCTTACATCGGTGGTTTTTACCATTTGTTGGTCTTTAAGCAATTGCATGTTTGCAAGCAGTTTTTTTGTATTTATCAGGTTGCTGTCCGAATACAATAGTTGGTATTGCACTATTTGCGCATTGTAATAAAGGTTCGAAACTTCAAAAAATACCTGTTCCTCGGTTTGTTTATATTGAAGTTGGGTAAGTTCCGAAGCTACTTTTGTTGCAGCTATTGCACCGTAAATTTGCGGATTGTATAGCGGCATCGAAAATTGCAGATTCAAATTAATGGTATGCGGCACCCCAAATTGGTTTTCTTTAAATTGCCCTTCGGGTCCGCCAAACATACTCATTGGTATAAGCTGGTATGGTAAATCGGTGTAATACTTGTAATCGGCAAGGGCATTTATTTTCGGCATCAGGTTCGATTTGGCTTCGCTATTTCGCTGCTGCCCAAGCAAAACATTGTTTTTGCTTATTTGCAAATTCTTGTTGTTTACCTGCGCCGTATCTAAACACTGCTGCAAAGTCCAAATTTGGGCTTGCAAGGGTAAAACCAACACTATGGCAATGCTTAGCAGCAGTGCTTTTTTATGTACGTGAATGTTTACTAACATGTCGAATAAATTTTTTTAGGTTCTTGGATTCGCTTTTTTAATGGTAAAATTTGCCATTGCAACAAATATAAGTGTAACAGCTATTCTGAAAATAAGGGCACCCGGTGTCTTGTTCTGGTACGCATCGCCGTTATAAATATGAAACTGCAAGCCATCAAATGCTGCCGAAAGAATAGTTGCTGAAATTAGTAAAAGGGGCAAAGTCCAATTTTTGGCTTGTACAAATCCGTATGCAGCAAAAAGATAAAGCAAACTGCTAACCAAGTTTGCCACCACCACCGGCATAACAAGCGTTCCGCTATTGGCCCTA
>JAIFNC010000110.1 GCA_020047935.1 Bacteroidota bacterium | reverse complement strand
GCGAAAAATATATGGCAGAGTTTAAACTTAAATGCGCCCAGTACCGAATCGATATTTTTGAAGCCGACATTAATAAACCGTTCGACAAAGTGCTTGAAGCGTATTTGACGAAACGGAATAATTTATATTAAAATCTGAATTGCAGAAACTTAGGCAGTTTTTCACGATTTTTCGCATACCATTGCAGCGCTTGCGGAAAAAGGAAGTTGAATAGTGTAATTAGTCTGTATAAAATAAACACCAACAATACATTAATTACAAACCGGTTTATTAGCTTTTTCTTGAAAGCCCATTTCAAAAATAGTTTTTGTGCTTTTGAAGTTTTTTGAATAGCCAACACCGGTAAGCCGTTGGTTGTTTGCGTAATGCCGGTTTTTGATATTCGGTATTTTAACAATACTTGGTTTGTTTTTGCAAATTTATAGTCTAAAGAGCTTAGTTGAAGCCATAAAATATAGTCTTGAGCAGTTTTGGCAGTTTCGGTATATTTAACTTGGTTCAATACCAAACTTCGAATCATTACCGTAGGATGGTTTAAGCAGTTGGCTTTTGGCAGCCTTTCTTTTATTTCTTTGGAAGAAAAATGCTTATTCGAAGTTGGTTTAGTTGAAATTGGGGTGTCAAATTCGTCTATCAGCTCAATTTTGGTATCTAAAATTGCAATTTCCTCGTTTTGTTCCAAATAATTATATTGAATTTCGAGCCGTTCCGGGAGTGAAATGTCGTCGGCATCCATCCGGGCAATATACTTTCCTTGTGCAATTTCAATTCCTTTATTAAGCGAAGCGGCAAGTCCTAAATTTTGATAGTTGCGAATTATTTTAATTCGAAAATCGGAAAAAGATTCGATAATGTTAAACGTTTGGTCGGTACTGCAATCGTCAATAATAATAAATTCGAAATCGGAAAACGTCTGATTCAACATGCTTTCTATTGCCTTTTGAATAAACTTTTCGGCATTGTAAGCCGACATAATTACCGAAATTATTGGGGTATTCATGCAATTACGATTTATCTTCAAACCAAATTGCCAAAACCAATAAAATCCAAAGTCGGTAGTCGTTTTGCTTTAAATACCGTTTTATTTCACTATAATTAAGAAAATTGAATATTTTGCGATTTTTATCGGTTAAGTAAAAACGAATCAGTTCTTGTACTTTTGGCAGTTGTAGCCAAGTGCTAACAGGTGCTCCGAACCCTTGTTTTCTGCCGGCTCGTACTTCCGGAATCCAAGTTTCTTCAAATGCACGGCGTAGCAATATTTTATTCTCTTTGTCGCTTATTTTAAGCGTATAAGGCAGCGAAATGCAAAAATTTGCCAAGTCTTTATCCAAAAACGGTGCACGCAATTCCAACGAATTTGCCATCGAAGCTCTGTCTATTTTTGTTAAAATATCGCCCGGCATGTAGTTGATAATATCTAATTTCATGGCATCGTCGGGTGAATTATTCGTCGCAAATTTTACAATCGGTTCATGTATTAACGCTTTGCCTACCATTAGCTTTTCAATTTCTTCTCCGGTAAAAAATCCGGTGTGTCCGGTATGAAATTTCAACAAACCTTCTTTTTTCCAATCGTTTAAGCAATTCAACTTGTTATCGAAAAAATGAATTGGTCGATACACATTTCGGAACCGGTTTGCGATGGTTTTCAGCATAAAATAACTAAAAAAGTACAAGCTATTTTCGCTTTCAATTTGTTTTTTTAATTTTAGTAAGGGTTGATACCAAAACGAATAACCGCCCAATAGTTCGTCGCCGCCGTCGCCGGTAAGTACTACTTTGGTGTATTTTGCAGCTTCTTGTGCAATTAAATAGCTTGGTATGTTCGACGAATCGGCAAATGGTTCATCGTACACTTGATTCATTTTCAATAATAAGTCTGCAATATCGAAGTTTTCGGCGTGGAGTTCGGTATGTTTTACTCCCAGCAAAGCGGCGGTATTTTTTGCCGTCGGAACTTCATTAATACTTCCCATCCCAAAGGAAAAAGTTTCAATTTCGGGGTTTATTTTCGATGCAATAGTTACAATGCTTGTCGAATCGAGTCCGCCGCTTAAAAATGCCGAAACCGGAACATCAGCCACCAATTGCTTTTCAACCGAAGAAATAAGTAAGCGTTTAAATTCGGTAATTGCGTCGGGTAAACTGATTTGCAATTGGTTGGCAGGTAGTTTGTAGTACGAATCGATACGTAATTGATGATTTTTAAACACCAAAAAATGTCCCGGGGGTAAAGTGAAAATATTTGAATAGGCAGTTCGATAGGGATGTACGTGTAATTTTCGCAAATAATGCGCTACCGAATTAAGGTCGATAACCGGTTTTATTAATCCGGAGGCAAGAATTGATTTTATTTCGGAAGCAAAAACAAGGTTTCCGGAACTTGAAATTGCGTAGTAAAATGGTTTTTCGCCAAATCGGTCGCGGGCACAAAAAAGTTGCTTATTTTCTGTATCCCAAAGCGCAAAAGCAAAAGCACCGGGCAATTGCTCAAGCATTTTTATGCCTTGTTTTTGATATAAAGCCAACAAAACTTCGGTGTCGGAATTGCCTGTAAAATTATATTCGATGCTTAGCAAATCGCGCAAATGTTTGTAGCCGTATATTTCGCCGTTGAAAACAATGCAATGTTTTTTGTTTGCAGAAAACATGGGCTGGTTTCCGCCTTTTAAATCGACAATGCTAAGTCGTGCGTGGCCTAAGGTGCAACCGGCAAGTACTTCAACCGTTTGGGCATTGGGGCCGCGATGTTGCAAAACCGAAACCATTTGCGCCACTTCGGGTACAAATTGCCTTTCGTTTAAACTTATTATACCGGCTATTCCGCACATAATCTTACATTTTTATCCACGATTCGGGTATTCGGTCCTCGGTTTCAAAAACCGGAGTTTTAAACCACTTTTTGGGGCTAATTACCATTTTTTCGGGGTTGGTATTTAGCCATGCCGCCCACCAGCTGTACGAACTGTTTGCTGTAATTTGGTGTTTGCATTGGCTCATTAAGTACAAATCGGTTGCCGGGTTTTCATTCGGTTTTAAAACTTCAAACGCAGCATTTAATTCGAAATTTTCCTTTGCCCAATTATAATCATCGGAAAAAATAAAAAACTTGCAATCGGGGTTGCCTTGAAGTATTAAACGAGCTGCATTTTCGTAATATTCGGCACCTAAGGCAATATAAATTTCCGAGTTTTTAGGACTTAAATAATCACCTCGCCTTAGGTGTACCGCAACCGAATTGCTATTTCGAATTTCTTTTTCAATCTCTTTGGCTTCCGGCGAAATTTCATTTTTTAGTTTGAAATCGTTTAACAACAATTCTCGAATGGGTAAAAAATATTTTTCCGATTGCCAATAACCTTTCAGAAACGAATTGTCGGGCATTTCCAACACCGCCGGATTAAAATTGTATTTCTTTTCAACAATAACTCTTCTGCCTAATAATAAATTGTTTACCCAATAATTGTCGAATAGATAAGATCTAAAACCACGAACAATAAAAACTTCAAATTCGTTTGCTATGTTCGCTTGAATATTAAAATTGTTCAATTCAATACCTCGCAACAATGTGCCTTTTGGATTGTCAAAAAAATAGTATAAATTGGTTTTCTGTATGACGGATAAATGTCTGCCAATTGCATATTGAAACATTTGATTGCCAAGTCCACCGAAGAGTTGAATAAGTATCATTTTAATTTAACAAGTTGGATCAGGTAGTTTGAATTTAATTATTGTTTTTCTTGATCTTTAAAAACACCCCATATTTCAAGGTTTTTACCAATTCCGGGAAAAACTAAATTGTAATATAGTTTTGCTATTGTCCTATGAATGATAGAAGCATCAAAATTTGTAAAGGTATTAATCCGTTTAGTTATTTTTAAATTTGGATTTTTACCGGAATTCTTATTTTTCTGAAATAGGAAGGCTTTTATCCTGAACCATATGAACCAAATATTCCAACCGTAGGATTTTGTGTGAATAGTTTCTAATTTAGCTGCATTTATGAGTTTTTTTAATGATTTTATTTCAAAATGATTTACATGAACAGGTGGTTTGTTGTTATAAAAATTTTTGAAAACATTAATAGTAATCGTATTAAAATTAGGAACCCCACTTATTATAAATAACCCATTTTTATTTAAAAGTTTTAAAAGTTTCTGGGTAGTTTCCAAAGGAGAATAAAGATGTTCATAGGTGCAATGAGATATAATAACATCAAATTGATTTTCAGAATATATTGTATTACTCAATGCGTTCGTATCGATTTGTAAATTAAATAATTCTTTAGCCTTTTTTGAGTATGGTGAAAAATCCAAGCCATAAATATCAATATTTTTTTTAACAGCTCTTCTCATGAACATACCTGAACCGCATCCAAATTCCAATATTTTAATATTTTTATTATTAAAATGTTTTTGGATTTTCTCTAACATTAAATCATAATAAGCTAAGGTATAAATAGGTTCACTCATATAGTAAAAATCAAATGCTTCATCACCTAATTGATTTTCTTTTTCTGCTATTACTAAATCCAAATCTACATACACCATTTCACATTTGGTACATCTAATAATGTTATAACCATTAACCACTTGAAATATATGTCCAAATTCATTTTCACAAATTGGACAATTTCTGTAAATTGTTTTCGTTAATTTTTTCATATGTAAAAATAATTAATCTTGTTGTTAAATTCAGCGTTGTAAAGTGTAATTTGAAATAGTCGTCTAATTATTTCGCCGTATAGTTGGATGAGTATCATCTTTTAAAGTTATGATTATGCAACATCATATATAGCATTCGATTGATGTAAGTATAGAAACTCTTTTTTGCTATTAATTTTTTTTCAGTTTGAAGTATCATTTTCTTCTTTTTTAAACAGGCTTCTATTTCTTTTTCAAATGAAGTTTTTTGGGCTGCCAAATATAAATTTGAGCAGTATTCATCAAATAAGGACGTGCTAAGCAACATAAAATTAACAGTTTGCATGTTAGGCAGCCGTTTCTTAAATAATATTTCAGGTACAATTCCTAATTGGCTGCGGCACAAAATGGCTGTTACAAATGCATAATCGGAACCCCACTTGGCATTAAAAACCCCGGTATTTAATACTTCGGCACAAAGTTCACGTTTATAAATGCCATAAATTAGATTAGCCTTTCCGTTGTATTCGTTGTCTAAAATATAATTACAAACCGTTGCTTTGTCTTCATCGGATATTAGTCGATTAAAATCATTATATCTTCTATTTACAAAGCCCTTATTATTAATGTTTACGATATTGCTGAAGGTTAGACCCAAATTCTTATTATTCAGGTGTAAAGCTATACATTTTTCGATAAATTCAGGTTCCCAAACATCATCGCAAGCTGCCCACATAAAATAGGGTGCTGCTGTTTGTTCAAATACAAATCTGAAATTGGCTGCTGCTCCAATGTTTTCCGCCTGATTAATTACACGTATTCTGTTTTCAGACGAAGCAATTTGTTCAATTATTTGTCCGGTGTTATCGGTTGAAGCGTTATTGGAAATAATAAGCTCCCAACCCGTATAGGTTTGTTTTATAAGCGAATCTAATGCACTTTTCACATATCTTTCGCCATTATAAACCGGCATTCCTATCTGAAGTTTCATTACCTGAATTTTCGATTTAGTAAAATCTCAATGTAGTGTTTTGTTAAAAGGTTGATAGTTAAAGCAGTTAGTTTTTGCTTTTCCTTAGTTGTAATTTTGATTCTTTGTACCGTTTTTTTTATATCGGCAAATGCCTTTAGGTGGTACTTAAGCGCTGAATAACATTTTTTTATATGTTTGAAAACAGAACCCGAATATTGAAGTTTTCCACCTTGCATTTCCCATTTTGCTTGCAAATAAGTGTTTCGGTTTGTGTTTTTGAATAAACCTATTATTGGCAGCACTATCCAGTTACCTTTTTCAAAAATTTGCATGAAAAATGGAATTTCGTTGTATGCAAAAATTAAACTTATAGAATGTAAAACAGAAGTTCTATACATACCGTAAATTAAATTTCCGTAGTTATTCTTCAGAACAAATTGTAAACGTTCCAACGTATTTTCTGAATAAAAGCTATAAAAAGGTGTTCCTTCGGCAAAAAAAGGCAATATCTCATTTTCGGCAGTATATTGTGCTTCGGTGCTTACAGCAACGTATTCAGAATTATTTATTAGAAAATGTGCCGTTGTTGTAATAAATTCCGGTTTCCATTCATCGTCATCGGCAGCCCACATAAAATATTCGCCGGTTGCTTTTTGTAAAACAAACTTGAAGTTCTCGGCTGCGCCAATATTTTCAACTTGTCTATATGCTCTAACTCTTGGGTCTTTTTTCGTAAATTCATTAATTACGTCTGTAACATTTGAGTCCGGCGAACAGTTATCGGAAACAATAATTTCCAAATTCTTATACGTTTGTCCGGTAATGCATTCTAAGGTTCTTCGTAGTCCTTCGGGACGGTTGTAGGTAGGAATGCCTACCGAAACTAAGGGTAAATTTTCCATTTACTTCACTCGTTTTAAATATCCGTCGGGAGCAACGGTTATAAGCAGTTTATTTTGAATTGAATAATCAATTTCGAAATCGGAATTGTTTTTAAGAAATTCGTGCACTGCTGTTTTCGGATTATTTCCTTTTCGCCACGGTCTATTTGGAAACTCGACACCCAAATCGGCTAAGTCTTCTACAATGGTATCGAACACGACTAAGTAGCTTTGAGGCGTAACCAAATTGGCATAAAGCTCCAGTTCCAGTAAAACATGTTCGTGCGTATGGTTTGAATCAAGAACGACCATAATAGTCTGTTTATTTTTAGCTTTCTCAAAAACTTTTTCAGCTGTTTCGGGAGCTATCGATGAGCCTTCAATCATAGTAATTCGCTTGTACATTGGGTGCTTTTCAATAATCATGCGGTTATGCGCCCGAATGTCAATGTCAATTCCTACAATTTCACCTTTGTTGAGTAATTCGAGCATAGATGCATAAAAAATAAGTGAGCCGCCATGTGCTATGCCTGTTTCAATGATCAAATCGGGTTTTATTTCCCAAATTAGCTCTTGCATGGCAACAATATCTTGCGGATATTGAATTATTGGTATTCCGAGCCACGAAAAGTTGTAAGAGTATTTTGCTTGAATTGTTTCTTTCAGAAAGTCATTTTTTGACTGTTGCAAAGACTTATTTCCTACATTATTATTTATGCGTTCGGTTAATTCTTTTTGGTGCACTGATATTGCATTTCTGCAGTCAGAGCTATGTTGGTCTATTGAAATTATTTTCAAATTATGCTTTTCAATCAATTCATTAATTTCAGGCAAATAATTTCCGTTCATAACCAAAACTGTTTCTGTTTTAGTAAAATCGAAGTTTTCAGGCAGTATTATTTTGTGCCCGGTAACTGCTATATATTTACCCGATTTTTTGGGATTGATGTCGATAACAGTTTTTATGTTTTGAGATAACTGACCAAGTATGTTTAAAAATGTAACGCCTTTAGAACTTCCACCCCAAATTATTGTGTTTGTAAAACGAATCAAATCTTTGATTTCTTGGTTTATAGCACTGAATGTGAAATCTAAATTGAAACGACGAATTTCGGCGCTTGGTTCTATTAGTGTTTTTATCGACTCCAGATCGGCTACCAAGTATTGATATTGCTCACCAAATAAAAAGCCATGTTCTGATTTAGTAAAAAGATTGTAAAGTGTATTTTTTGTAAAGTAATTGCAGTGTTCATAAAACAAATCCCAAACAGCACGGTTGTTGGCAATCCATTCAAATGCAGGCACTTCAATATAAATTTTACCTTTAAAATTATTTGCCTTAGCTATATTCTGGAGAAATTGTAAAGGAAACTCAATGTGCTCTAGTGTGTGTCGAAGTATTATTAATTCGGCATCGATATTCGAATATTTTTCCGAGAAATAATCTTTAATTATCGCATTGTCTGTGCCTTCGTAAGCCGGATCGAAGCCGGTAATAGAAAAGCCTTCTTTTTTAAGTTTAGAAAGAAAATGTCCTTTGCCGCAGCCAACCTCAATCAATTTCGAATTCTTATTAGTATGCTTACTTATTATCGACTGCACTTGGTTCAAATGTAAATCGAAAACCGCCGAAAACTCTTGTTCATTATGGTAATCGGTGTTGTAATTCATTAAATTTTGGTCAAATGTTCGGTTGAAAATAAATCCGCATTTTTCGCAAAGAGTAAGGGAAAAAATGCCGGTATTGGCATTTTTGGCTTCTCTTTCAGTATTGTAAACTTTATTTTGAAATACCGGTAAATGTACCGGATTGCCGACTAAATTCAATTGTTCAGAATTACATAAAGGGCAATTATTTTTCATATAGCATATTTAATTTTTTCGTGCAACCCCAAAATTCCATTGGCTCGTAATCTGGATATGGATGGTTACCAAGTAAAGGTTTAATAGTTGTTTTAATAGTTTGAATGTATTCATTTACGGCATCTTTGACTTTAATAGGATTGCCCGAACATACATTAATAATGCCCGATCCGGGTTTATTACATGCTATTTCGACAAACATTTTTGCAGCCAATTCAATCGGAATAAAATCGCGAATTTGTTCGCCTCCCGACATTGGAAAAAAAGGACTGTTTTGGTCGATAGCTTTTTGTAATTGGCCAAAAAGAGAATTTTGCCGACTGCGAGCGTCAAAAAGATAAAAAAGCCTGAACCAATTTAGGTTGAACGGAATTTCGTTTTGTAAAGACTCTAAATTTATACGTAAGTTGTTTTTGGCAATTCCGTATGGTGTTGAAGGGGTCGGAATTGTTTCTTCGCTTAAACATCCGTTTTGCAGCCCGTATTCCAAACAGGTTCCTGCTACCGAAATATGCTTAATTCCTGCATAAATTGCACTTTTAATGAACATGAAACTTGAAAGTTGATTTTGTTGGTTTGTTAAATGGTTTTTATAATCTTTCAAATTTTCCCATGCCAAATGAATCAAGCAATCGGCTTCAAGCTTTTTGTCGAATAAATTGCAATTTAACTTATTTAAATCGAATGGTATATATTGAACATTTCGATGACAGTATATTTCGATGAAATTGCGAGATAAGGCAATAATTTTTAAGAGTATTTTCATGGGTTTAGCTGATTGTTATTTTAGGTATCAAGGTTATAAATTTTCCTCCATAGCTTTTAATATAGGCAAGCTGTTCTATAATCTCATCTTTAATGTTCCAAGGTAGGATAAGAACGTAATCGGGCTTGTTTTCTTTTAAATTTTCTTCTGAAACTACCGGGATATGACTACCGGGCAAATATTTACCTTGTTTATACGGCGATTTATCGACCACATAATCAATTATTCCGGTTTTAATTCCAAAATAATTTAGCATTGTGTTTCCTTTGGCTGCTGCACCGTAGGCAGCAATTTTTTTTCCTTCTTTTTTTAGGGTCGAAAACAAATGCAAAACTTCAATCCGCAAAT
>JAIFNC010000143.1 GCA_020047935.1 Bacteroidota bacterium | reverse complement strand
CCGTGCGTACGTGCAAGCATAGGAATTTGCTCCCACGCTGCAATGTGCTCGTACAAAGCACTTACCACTTTTTCTATCATCGGGTAATACGAGTTATCGAATGCCGATTTAAGCAAAGCGGGAGTAGCGGTATTATTAATATCCTGCGATGTTAGCCCAAAGTGTATAAATTCTTTATATTTTGAAAGTCGCAATTCGTCGAATTTTTCTTTTATGAAATATTCAACTGCTTTAACATCGTGGTTAGTCGTTTTTTCAATTTCCTTAATTCGGGCGGCATCGTTTAAATTAAAGCCCGAATACACTTCGCGTAATTCGCTGATTTTTGCGAATTCAATTCCGCTCAGTTGAGGCAGCGGAAGTTGGCAAAGTGCAATAAAATATTCTATTTCAACTTCAACCCTATATTTAATTAGCGCATATTCCGAAAAATATCGCGATAAGTCGCGAATTTTTGCGCGGTAACGTCCGTCGATAGGGGTAATGGCTGTTAATTCGTGCAGTTGCATAGTTTTAGTTTTTGCTTTATGGTGCACAAAAGTAATAAAAGGAATAAGTAATTTCGAAAATATAGCGAAAAAATATGTTGAAATGCTAAATAATATGCAGTTGCTAATTGCTAAATTTCTGTAAATGTTATTTATAGAAATTTTTGTGCAAATTGCATTTATTGGTACTTTTCAGATTCGCATTCAATTTCGTACAAAAATTGTGTAAAATGTAAATGCTAATAAACAATAAGGCAATAAGATTCGATAGTTTTAAAGACTTATTTTCTACCGGGTTTCTACCAAAAAAAGTGCATTTTTAAGTGTAAGAACCTTACCGGTATTTAAAGCCTAAAAACAAAACACAATCTTATTACCCTTATTGAAAAACTAAACGTCTTTTAAATTTTAACCAATATCTTTTATGTTACAACTTGCAAGTTTGTAATTAATTTTTAGCCGGACCTTTGGCATTGTACCCGAACGAAATTCCGAAACGCAAGCCGGTTCTGTCGGGTACAAAAAATGCATTTACAGGAATCGATAATCGTCCGGATTTAAAAGTTTTACCAATACCCACAATAAAACTCGAAGTAACGGTAATATCGCCGCGACTGTCTAATCGTTTGGTTTTGCTAAAACCATCGGGTGGTGCAACGTTTCCGGTAAAATTCCAAGTTCCGTTTGCATCATAGTAACCGCCACCGTATTTCACGAAATTGATTTGCGGCCCAAAAGCAATTTCCCAACCGTACTTATTATTACGCAAACCATTCATAAATATAAACGACGGTATCAGCAACGATTGGTCTAAACCGGCAATTATTGGTATCGCTTCAAAAAGCGCTTGAAAATTCCCTTGGTTTAAATATTGCACTTCGAACTGATAACCAAATATAAACAATGCAGGATTTACATCGAATCCGCCAACCGATTTTTGAGCGTTCAGAATGGTGGCTGCTTTGCCGGTATAAAACGAATAGCCCATGCGCGGACCCGAAAGGTTTACTTTATCTTGCTTTGGGTTGTTAATGGTACTTTCGTATTCCGAAATTTTGGTAAGTTTGGAAATAAGGTCTTTCTCAACCGGTTTTTCGAACATATCGCCCAAAACTATTCGTACCATGGTTTGCATTTCGAGCGGAAGGTTTAAGAATTCGCGAACTTGCGTTTTCTCAATTTCTTCCATTGCTACATCAATCAATCGGATTGAAACTACAATCGTTTCGCCATATCTTTCAATGGTTCCGGTAAGCATTTTATCCGATTTTATTTGCTTTCCAACTTCGGTCAGGCAGAGTTTTCCGTAGCAATTGTCAATGGTTAAGCCTTCCTTTTTAATAATGTATTCCACATCGTACCGGTCGGTTACTTGGAAAATATCGAGCCGTTCGGCTTCTAAACGAACCAAATTGCCCATTTGCTCGGGGCCAAATTCCATGCCTTTGGTGTCGATATTTAATACGGTAAGTTTTTTGCGCTGCGCATTAAGCGGCGCAAGCAGCATAATTGCTGTTGCAAAAATTAAGAATCGTTTCATAAAAAAATAATTTAAGTAAGTAATGTTGAAGCAAAGTTACAAAACTATTCTTATGCGTGCAAGGTATTTTGCATAACTTAATCGAATTTTAATACAAACTAAATATAATTTTAACCGTTATTGGTAAAAACTTGCCTGATAAATTCGTTAATCTATCAGGCATTAGGCGGCATACAATTGTATTTTAATACGTTGTGGTCATATTTTCCGGAACCACAATAATATAGTCGGCAACATTCAAATACTCAGCTTCCAGTTTATTTATATCTTTTTGAAGCACTACAGCAACCGTTTTTATATTAAGCGCATTGTTTGCTTGTTTTAAATACCAAATAATGCCTTGGTGGTTATCGGAATGATAACTGCCGTTGTAGTGTAAGAATTGTTTTCCGGGTGTCCAGTTTTTCAGCATAAAATGTGCCATGGTGGCATCTTTTATAGCTTGTGCTTTCGGAAAATTAGGGTTGGCCGGTCCGCCATGGGTAGCCATCATTTCCATCATCTTTTTGTAACAAGCCAATTCAGCATCGTATTTTATGGGTAGCGGTGCTATAAATGCTTTTTCGGTATCGGGCAACGTATCAAGTGCTTCTAAGCCTTGTTTGTTTACCAACGAGGCATATTTACGTGGCACATTGGTAGCTATAAAGGGCAATTTGTTTTCTTTGGCAGCCAAAACCAAGGGTTTATAGTCGGTTTTGTAATTTTTCCAAAATCGCTCGTTTTTTTCAAAGATTTTTTCGTCGGTTTTTCCTTCCAAATAATCGTTCAATACGCCTTGCAAGTCGCTTTCGAACATTTCGGCACCTAAAACTAAATTTTGTTTCTTGCTTTTATACAACTCGTTGGTAAGTTCAAGTTCCATCCAATGGGCAATTGGGTTGTTATGCAATTCGCCAAAAAATACCATGTCGGCTTGGTTCAAATCGCCTATCATTTTTGTGTATTTAACTTGCTTTCCTTTAGCATTGTAAAGTAAATAAGCCGGTTTATCCGGAGCAAACGATGAAAATAAGAACACCGAAGTTAGCAATAAAACACCTTTTAGTACCGTAAATTGATTTTTCATAAAAATTAAATTAAAAATTAGTATATTTCTTTTTTCTGTAGAAAACGTAGAGTAAGCTTGCCAGCAAAACAATGACTAAAGGAATTCCGGTATTAAACCATTGCCATTGGTTTCGGTATTCGTATAGGTGTTCTTTTTCGAGCAATCGGAGTTTCAATTGGCGCGATTTTAGCGCCATAAGCCCCGAATTATCGGTTAAGTAATTGATTGCGTTCAATAAGAATTCGCTGTTTCCTTTAAATTCAACTCCGCTTATCGGGTCAAAAGCCATGGGCAGCGGTTTGCCCGAAGCCAGCACTTCGTTTTTAATCAAATCGCCATCGGCTACTACTATTTGCTTTGTGGGTAGGCTTTTATCCAAATGCGCCATCATGTCAACACCCGGCAAGTAGCGAGCTCTGTTTTTGAAAACCGATTCAAATTCGCCTTCCAACAAAACAGCAACCGGTTGCGCCGGTTTATTAAACACATCGGCAGTGGTTTTCATATCAATTAAATCGAAGCTTATTTTTTCGGGTACCGAAGCAATTCGGGTATTATTGAGCGTAGCTAATAAAATGGTTTTTTGTATTTTAGCATTGTTTCCAACAGTATCGATATTGCTTACAAAATTCGATTTTATAGTTTCAATATATCGGTTTACCGGATGATTGTTGTTGCTGAAAAGCAGTGGGTAGTAATACCACGGAAAAAATGCAATTTCGGGTTTTCCGAATTGGTCTTGCGATGTATTTAAACCAATTTGAGCACATTGCGCATGTTGCAATAAGTTAGAATTTATGCGCACACCGTATTTAAAAAGCTGGTCGCTTAGGTTTAAATCCAAAGGCATCGAAACCGTAAACGGAGCATGTTGAAGCGAATCCATGTCGGTATTGGCTCCGTCGATAAGCCATAACACATTGCCGCCCTGCATAATATATTGGTCTATTACATATTTATCGGCTTCCGAAAAAGGTTTTAGTGGTTTGCTGATAATTATGGCTTTAAATTGGTTCAATACGCCTGTTTTCCCTTCAATAGTGCCTCTAAAAACCTCAAATTGTTCTTCGAGCAAGCGTTTTGCGCTTTCCAAATAATATTCGTGCAGTTCGGCATGTCCGCGAATAAAGGCAATTTTGGGTTTTTCGGTGGTTTGAAGTTTTTGAATGGCTGCCGTTAGTTCGTATTCAATATTTTCAATAGAAAAATTCAGGTTTTGGTCGGCATCGGCACCCGGGCTGCTTTTAAGGAAGTTTACCGCAACCGATTTATTTCCGTAGCTTATTTTTGCCGACGGAAACAGCACCACTTGTTTTCGAGTGCCATCGGGCAAATTTTCGAAAACGGTGTAGTATTTTAAGCCTTGGGCAATTAATTCTTTGTAAACCTTTTCTTTAGTTTCTTGCTTTGCATCGCGCGCCGGAGTTTCGAAGCTGAAAATAATTTCGGTATTGGCATATATTTCGTATTCGCGAATCATTTCATAAATTGCTTTTCGCAAGCGTTTGAAACCGGTAGGTATTTCGTCGCCATCTAAGTAAACAGTAATATAAATGTCATCGGTTAAGTTTTTAAGTGCCGTTTTGGTAGTTTTTGTAAGACTAAACCGTTTTTCGGCAGTTAAATCGAGCCTGAAAAACCAGGCATTCCCAACTAAGTTTATAATAATTAACGAAATAAGCAAGGTTGTTATACCAAGTATAAGTTTGTTTTTTTTTGAATTTGATTGCATACGGTTAGCTTTTACGATAAGTTAAAATTCCGGCGGTGGCACTTAAAAAAACGGTTATTAGGCTCAAAAAATAAAGCACATCGCGCGAGTCGATTACACCGCGACTAAGCGAATTATAGTGTTCCGAAATTCCGAACCACAAGATTTTCTCCGAAAATTCTTTAAAAACAGCCATTTCGGCCAAAAAATCGAAACCGGTAAAAAATAACATAGCTACAAAAACGCCTGCCATGAACGATGCAATTTGGTTATCGGTAAGTGCCGATGCAAAAAGCCCAATGGAAGCATAAACGGCAGCCAAAAAAAACAGCCCGATATACGAACCGGTGGCTGCAGCCAAATCTACTGTACCATTGCCCATTATATACACACTCACCAAATAAAATAAGGTTGGTGCCAATGCGGTAAGCACTAAAATAATAGCTGCAAAGTATTTAGCCAGAATAATTTGCAAATCTGTCAGTGGTCGGGTAAAGAGCAGTTCTATGGTGCCCGATTTTTGTTCTTCTGCAAACATTCGCATGGTAATTGCCGGCACCAGAAATAAAAATATCCAAGGAGCCAGTTCAAAAAAAGGAGCTAAAGTAGCTGCGCCCGAGTCGATTATATTAAATGCGCCCGGAAAGACCCACAAAAACAGGCTTGTAGTAAGCAAAAACACACTTATTGCAACGTAGCCGGTTAAGGTGCTGTAAAATAACGAAAGTTCTTTTTTGAATAACGAAAACATATTGTTTTTTTTGACTTAGGGTTTAAAATTCATGTTTTGTAACACAAAAATAAGGTATTAAAACGATTTTTTATCGTAAAAAATGTAAAATAGTGTAGTTAAATTTGTGAATTGAAAAATATTCTGCGGTAATGAGAAAAAATTAAAAAAAAACGGTACTATTGCATCGTATATTTTTCCCGAATAAAAAGAGGTTATGAAGCTAATTTTCAGTTATTTACTTTTAGTACAGAATTTCATCATTTTTGTTGTAAGCGTGCTGGTTCTGTATCCTTTATCGTTTATTGTTAAAGTCGAAAAATTGGAACCTCTGGTACGACGGTTGTTTCGTTTTATTTTGAAAGCTAATTTTATTAAATCGGAAGTGTTTGGTATTGAGCAATTAGATCCTGCAAAAAGTTATTTGATTATTCCGAACCATCAAAGTTTTTTCGATGCTATTTTGCTTACTGCAAGTTTTCCGAATTACATTCGCGGCATGGAAGTTTCCGACCATTTCGATTGGCCGGTTTATGGTAAGTTTATCAAACGATTCGGTAATATTCCTATCGACCAAACCAGCGTAAAATCGTCGATGGAAAGTTTTAAAGTTGCAAAAAATTATTTATTGATTGGAAAATCGGTGGTAGTTTTTCCGGAAGGGCAGCGCACCTTGGATGGCGAAATAGGGCAGTTTAAGCGACTGCCGTTTCTGTTTGCCAAAGATGCTCAAGTAGAAATTGTGCCGGTTGCTATTAAAGGTCTGTACGAAATTATGCCTCCGGGTTGCACCAAAATAACCCCGGGCAAAGCGCAATTAATAATTGGCAAACCAATAAGTTACGAAGAGTATAAAAATATTGATACCAAATTACTGACCGAAAAAGTACGTAATATTATTATAGATATGGTGCATAAAACAAATACAATATGTGCAAATTAACAGAAAGCTGTTAGCGTGCAAAAATTAAAAAATAGCAATTTGAAAATTTAATTACGTGAAAAATTTTATAAGGCGATTTCAATTTTTGTTTTTCAGTATCTTGACATTAATAATTTCAATCTCCGGTTGGATGATAGCCAAAGAACAACATGGAGCAGTCAAACTATTATTTAATCAACTTGGTTACTTTGGACCAGCATTAGTTGCTATTATTTTGACATTGAATTTATCAACAAAAAGTAAAGCAATAAAAATAAAATCATACCTTCCATATATTGCCGTTTTTGCATTTATAATAATTTTCGCAGTTCTATATGGCGAAACTTATTATGAAATGAGAAAAGATATATTATTGTTAGAGAATCCAATAATTATTTTATTAGCGTTAATTACTGTAGTTTATTTTATTTATCAATTTGTCGAAAATAAAGGGAATTCAGCAATAGACAAACTCGTTAATTTACCAAAAACAAGTATTATTATGTATGTTTTGGCAGCTGCTATATATCCGATATTGAAATTTTTAGGTGTTTTGTTATCAATAAAACTATTTCCAACTCAGTTTGAACTACCGGTAATAAATTTGATTGCAATTATTCCATTATTTTTGTTTTCCATTATTTTTTATGCAGCTATCGGAGAAGAGGTTGGATGGCGAGGATATGCTCTCCGCAAATTACAGCAAAAATACAACCCTTTTGTATCTACATTATTTATTGCAATCGTTTGGTCAATATGGCACATCGGATATTTTGTTTTAGTAGAAAATTATTCTTCTCAGCAAATTCCAAGTGTTGTTATATGGACGATTATAGCCACTTTTTTCTCAACATGGTTTTTCAATAAAACAAATGGAAATATTTTGGTATTAATCCTTTTTCATGCTTCGGTTAATTTTGCAATTATGTTTGCTCCACATCCAATAATAGTGTTTGGTTTACATTTAATCTTATTGATTGTTGTGTTGATAACAGGAAGTTTTTTTAAGAAAATTGAATTCGATTATGATAAGAGCGAATAATAATAAGAACATAATATGCAATATAGCTGTCAGCTTTTTTTATTTTGGCTTGCGTTGCGCCTGCGGCAAACAAAAAAAAACGCTGCATATTGCTTACCGATAAACAACTAATATCTAATGAACAAAACTTTAGTAATTAGCCAAATAGAAGACCGCATAGGAACTATTACCCTTAACCGCCCGGAAAAGCGAAATGCTCTAAACAGCGAAACTGTTGCCGGACTTCAATCGGCATTTGATAATTTTTCCGAAAACCAAGGCATTCGAGCCATAATATTAAAAGCCAACGGCGACGCATTTTGCGCCGGCGCCGATTTAGGGTATTTGCAGCAACTTCAAAAAAACACCTTCGACGAAAATTTGGCTGACTCACTGGCACTTAAAAACTTATTTTATACCATTTATACCTGTCCAAAACCGGTTATTGCGCAAGTTCAGGGGCATGCAATAGCCGGAGGTGCCGGTTTGGTAAGTGTTTGCGATTTTGTTTTTTCGGTACCCGAAGCGCAATTTGGTTTTACCGAAGTAAAAATTGGTTTTGTGCCGGCTATTGTAGGCGTTTTTGCCATTCGCAAATTTCCGGAAAATGTAGTTCGAAAGCTTTTTTTGACCGGTGAACTTATTTCATCCGCCAATGCATTAAATATTGGGTTGATTACGCAAATTGTAGCATCCGATGTGTTGGAAAACAGTGTTTTAAACTTTGTTCAGCAGTTAATAAATACAACTTCAGGCGAATCGGTACGTTTAACCAAGAAATTACTAACCGATTTGTACGGTAAAAATATGGAAGAATCGTTGGACTATGCCGCCCGATTAAATGCAACGGCGCGCAGTACAAACGATTGCCAAATAGGTATTCAAGCATTTCTTAATAAACAAAAAATTAATTGGTAAAAGTATGACTAATTTTACTATTTGTTTTTGATAATTGAAATAATTATTACTTTTGAACAAGTTTTGAACTAACCCAACGCCAATAGTTATGTATAAATTAGTTGCCGCCATCGTATTAATTTCCTTTGCTGTTTCGTGCTCGGAACAAGAGCAAATTGCGCAGCAAGGAGTAATTAATTATAAAATTGAATACACAAATCCGGACTCGCGAAACCCGCTTACCGGCATGTTGCCCGGACGAATGATAGTCAAATTCAGGAATCATAATACTCGCACTAAAATTGACGGGCCGATGGGTTTTTTCTCATTCGAATACCTTTCGGATTACAAGCAAGGAGCGAATTATACCCTCTTCAGAATAATTGATAAAAAATACTGTTATGAAGCCGACAGCGGAATGGTTTCGTACGGATATGAAAGCATGGGCAAAGTAAAACTGGAATATACCAACGAAACAAAAATAATTGCCGGCTACGAGTGTCAAAAAGCAATACTTATTTGTGAAGCGTTTAACAACGAGCCAAAACCAATTTATTATACCAACCAAATACGAATCAAAAATCCGAACAGCAATAATCCGTTTAAAGAAATAGACGGCGTTTTACTCGATTTTTATGTAAGGTTGAACCATATTAATATGCATATTGTTGCCGATAAAGTAGTTTATGACAATATTAGTTTGGATGACTTTGTTAAACCTACTGATTATAAGGCTGTTTCAAGTAACGAGTTGGATAATATTTTAAAACCTCTGTTTTATCCTGCTTTTGGATGCACAACCGGCAGCTATGAAATCTAAAATTCCGCCTAAACCCTCTGAGCCTTTAAGCATTAGGGTTAGAGACCTATTAATCGACGAACGATTTAGGTTTATTTTTGGGCTTTTCTCCTTCTTCTTTTCCGCCTTTCTTGCATTGGCTTTTATCTCGTATCTGTTTACTTGGCGTGCCGACCAAAGCATGTTAGATAACGGTGCGATGGAATTTTTTACCAATTCTAGCTTAACGGTCGAAAATATGGCAGGGAAAATGGGAGCTGAGGCTCATTAATATAGAACTTTTACCTTTCGGTAAAACATTAAAATTAACAACTTTAGCCACTATTTGGCTTTCGATAACCCTTGGTTTTTTTGCAGGCGACAATTTCTTTTACTTAGGTGGTGCATACGGCTATTTTATTAGCGAATGGATTATTTCGGTACTTGGAAATATAGGCACTTTCTTCGTTATTCTTATTACCTTGGTTGGCTTTATAATTTTTAATTTCGAAGGCTCATTGGCTTTTGTTATCGAACAATTTAAAGCATTATCGTCGCAAAAAACGGTTGCACCTCAACTTGAAACTCAGCCTGTAACAAATAAAAAAGCCGATAATTTCGACGAGCAATTTAAATCCGATTTTAAAAAATCTGAATTTAACGAAGATTTCGACCGCGAATTTAAACGCGATTTCAAAATTAAAGAAAACGATCGATTGGACGATTTGGGGCACGATGAAATTGAATTTAAAGCTACATCGCCTACTTCGCGAAAAACAAATATTAACGATGTGGTCGAAAAACACGAATTTGTATTGGGCAACAACGGTAAAATTTCCAACGACAGTTTAGGTTTCGAAGTGGAATCGACCTTGAACATTGAAGAGTCGGTTATGATGCCAACTGCTGCCGATGATGAGGATTATAACGGATTATTGTTGAATGTAGAGTTGAATAAAGATATTTTGGTTGATAACCCCGATGAAAATATGCCATTGGAAGATTACGACCCAACGTTGGAGTTGTCGTCGTTTAAAATGCCACTTATCGATTTGCTCGAAGACCATAAAATTGAAGACTCCGAAGTAAGCAACGAAGAATTGGTGAACAACAAAAACAAAATTGTTGAAACATTAAAGCATTATAAAATTGAAATTAAGAAAATTAAGGCAACCATCGGGCCTACCATTACCTTATACGAAATAATTCCGGCACCCGGAGTGCGAATTTCACGTATTAAAAACTTGGAAGACGATATTGCGCTTAGCCTTTCAGCGTTGGGTATTCGAATTATTGCGCCCATGCCGGGTCGCGGAACCATTGGTATTGAAGTGCCTAACCAAAAGCCCGAAATAGTTTCGATGCGTTCAATTATTACTTCGGCTAAGTTTCAAGAATCGAAATTCGAATTACCGGTTGCTTTGGGTAAAACCATCAGCAACGAATCGTATGTGGTCGATTTAACCAAAATGCCGCACCTATTGGTTGCAGGTGCCACCGGACAAGGTAAATCGGTAGGTTTAAATGCAATTATTACTTCGTTGCTTTTCAAAAAACACCCGTCGCAGCTTAAATTTGTACTTATCGACCCAAAAAAGGTTGAATTAACTTTGTACGAAAAACTCGAACGACATTATTTGGCTACTTTACCCGACTCGGAAGAAGCAATTATTACCGATAACCACAAAGTAGTTGAAACCCTCAGTTCGCTTAATCGCGAAATGGATAACCGCTACGATTTGCTAAAGAAAGCGCAAGTACGTAATATTAAAGAATACAACGTTAAATTTATTGCGCGAAAACTTAATCCAAACAAAGGGCATAAGTATTTGCCTTACATTGTGCTTATTATCGACGAGTTTGCCGACTTAATTATGACCGCCGGCAAAGAAGTTGAACTTCCTATTGCTCGTTTAGCTCAGTTGGCGCGTGCTATTGGTATTCATTTAATTGTTGCGACTCAACGACCTTCAACAAATATTATTACCGGGGTTATTAAGGCAAACTTCCCTACCCGAATTGCTTTTAAAGTAGCTTCGATGATTGACTCGCGAACTATTTTAGACAGCCCTGGCGCAAACCAATTAATAGGACGCGGCGATATGCTTATTACCCAAGGCAGCGATCTGATACGTTTGCAATGTGCGTTTATCGATACACCCGAAATAGACCGAATTACCGACTATATTGGTACACAGCGCGGTTATGTTACCGCACATATGTTGCCCGAAGTATCGAGCGAAGGCGAAACTAATGCCGCCGGAATTGATATGGACAATAAAGACGATTTGTTCGAAGATGCTGCAAGACTTATTGTGGTGCATCAGCAAGGTTCTACTTCGCTTATACAGCGTAAAATGGCTATTGGCTACAACCGTGCCGGACGAATTATGGACCAGTTGGAAGCCGCCGGAATTGTTGGCCCCTTTGAAGGCAGCAAAGCACGGCAAGTGCTTTATACCGACGAATATAGCCTTGAACAATATTTAAATGTACTGAACGGAAACGCAAGATAAAATATGCCTCAGCAATGAGGCTTTTTTTTCATGGTAAAATTACAAAAATTCGTTTCTGTTTCTCATAATCGTATAAAATACAGAAAGTTACATACTGAAAGTGTATTGATAAATATCTCAGAACAAGGCATTTTCAAATTTTCAAATTGAATAATTACCGAATTATTGAAAATACATACTAAATTATTAATTTTGCAGTTTATTTTTTAATAACCGGCAACTTGTTTTCATCGTATAACCGGTTTAAAGATTAAAAATTTTAATTAATTATGTTAATTGTATTGCGAATGAAAAAATTAATTGGTTTGTTATCGGCAATGCTATTGGTTTCAACCATTTGGGCGCAAACTCAAGAGGTAAAAGCAAAAACTTTGCTCGATAAGGTTTCGGCAAAAACAAAATCGTTCAAAACCGTTTCGGTCGATTTTAGTTATACACTTCAAAACAAAAAGGAAAACATTGAAGATACCTTTGACGGAAGTTTAAAACTTAAAGGCAATAAGTATAACTTAAGTTTAATGGGAGCAAACTTAATTTTTGACGGCAAAGATTTGTATAACTACATGCCCGATTCGGAAGAAGTTATTATTACTAAACCGAATGCAAGCGATGAAAACTCAATTGACCCTGCAAAATTGCTTACTATTTACGAAACCGGTTTTAAATATAAATACGTAGCCGATAAAACCGAAGCCGGTAAACAATTGGCCGTAATTGATTTATACCCGATTAAACTCGACGGCAAAAAGTTTCATACCGTTAAACTTACCATCGATAAACAAAAAGATGCAATAACCGAAGTTTTGTACTTAGGCAAAGACGGTATTAATTATTTAATTAAGGTAAAAGTAATGAAAACTGACATCGCATTTGCCGATAAAATTTTCACCTTTAATACAAAAGAACATACCGATGTGGAAGTAATTGACCAACGTAAATAGCATCTATTTTAAATAGCTATAAAAAAGCTGTTCGAATGATTCGGGCAGCTTTTTTTTATGTCGAATTTTTTTTTACCGGTTAAAATCCTTCTTTAAATAACTTATTATAAATAGCTTTGCACAAACAAAAAACAATCGTTTGCAGATTATATTTTCTGTTTTATTTTATTGAAATTCAATGTGTTAAAATTTAATATTTTCAACAAATAAATGAGTATTCTTATAAAAAACATAAAACAATTGGTTCAGGTTGAAAACGAACCAAAAACTTGGGCTGCCGGCGCCGATATGGCTAAAATTAATACCATCAATAATGCGTATTTAAAATTGGAAGGCGATATTATTGTCGATTTTGGCGAAATGGCAGCGTTGAAATCGGAAAATGCCGACCAAATTATCGATGCAGCCGGCAAATTGGTTTTTCCATCGTTTTGCGATTCGCACACGCATTTGGTATATGCCGGAAGTCGCGAAATAGAATACATCGACAAAATTAAAGGTTTATCGTACGAAGAAATTGCCAAGCGAGGTGGCGGAATTTTAAATTCGGCAAAACGAATGGCAGAAATTTCGGAAGATGAACTGTACAACCAGTCGATGAAGCGAATTAACGAAATTATTGGTATGGGCACCGGCGCCGTTGAAATTAAAAGTGGCTATGGCTTATCGGTTGAAACCGAACTTAAAATGCTTCGAGTTATTAAACGAATTAAAGAAACTTCACCAATAACGGTGGTGGCAACTTTTTTGGGTGCACACGCTTTCCCGACCGAATACAAGCAAAACCCCGACGAATATGTCGATATGATTATTAATGAAATGATTCCGCAAGTGGCTGCCGAAGATTTGGCCGATTATATTGATGTGTTTTGCGATAAAGGCTTTTTTACCCCCGAGCAAACCGATCGAATTTTGATGCAAGGTATGAAATACGGACTCAGACCTAAAATTCATGCCAACGAACTCGATTATTCGGGCGGAATACAAGTAGGCGTTAAATATAATGCACTGTCGGTAGATCATTTAGAATTTACCGGCGATGCCGAAATAGAAGCGCTTAAAGGTTCTGAAACCATGCCTACCATTTTGCCGGGTGCTGCATTTTTCTTGGGAATGATAGACCCGCCGGTACGCAAAATGATTAACGCCGGCTTGCCCATTGCCATGGCTTCCGA
>JAIFNC010000309.1:15062-15533 GCA_020047935.1 Bacteroidota bacterium | reverse complement strand
ATGCAGCAGGCGTTTATACCATGATTTTAACCGACGCGAACGGTTGTTCGCGCAGTGGAAATGCTACGGTAACGGCCAATGCGCAACCTGCCGCACCGGCATTAACGGCAGCGGATTACGCAATTTGCGCAGGTGAAAGTATTGTATTGAATGCCGCCGCCGGTTCGAGCGAGTATGTTTGGATTTCGCCCAACGGCACGGAAATATCGACCGGAGCAACAGAAACCGCAACGATATTACCGGCAAACGTTAATTATTTGGCAGGCGATTGGAAACTAAAAATAAAAAATGCAACGGGTTGTTCTTCTGAAACTTCCGCAGGAATAAATATTATTATAAACAGCATTCCGGCCGCACCTTTTGCTTCGAACAGCGGCGCAATTTGCGAAAACGGAACGCTTAACTTAAGTGCAACTACCATTGCGAATGCTACTTATTCGTGGACGGCAAGCGTTGGAACTTTCACATCGG
>JAIFNC010000309.1:0-15017 GCA_020047935.1 Bacteroidota bacterium | reverse complement strand
TTACCGGTACTTCCTAATCCATTAGCCGATATTCCAACGTGCGAAGGCGATGAGCTTAAATTGTACGCAACCGGAAGTGCCATTCATACCTATTTATGGACTGGACCTAACGGATTTACTTCAAGCTTACAAAACCCGGTTCTTACAAAAACTTCGGTGGCAAGCAATGGTAATTATTCCGTTAAAGTTAATGCGGGCAATTGCACTGTTTCTTCATCGGTATTTGTATCGGGAATAGATGCTAAACCAATTGCTGCAAGGCTGATATCGCCAAATACAGTTTGTGAAGGAAGTACAGCACAGCTTACTACTGATACTTATTCGGGCTATACTGTTTCATATATTTGGCACACGCCTAATGGTGATATAACAACACCAAGTGCTGAGCTTCTAATTTCTACAATAAGTATGATAGATAAAGGGTATTATAATTTAACGGTAGAAGTAAACGGCTGTAGCAGTGCTAAATCGAATTCTATTTATTTGAATGTTGAAAATATTCCGACCGTAACTTTAGCATCCAACGGTCCTATTTGTGAAGGAAACAGACTAACTTTAAGTGCAACACCAACTGTTGCCGGATTGTATAGCTACTCTTGGATTAGCCCAAGCAACACGGTATTTAACAGACAAAATTTATCGATAAATAATATTAGTGCAAATGATGCCGGATTGTATGAATTAAGCATTATGTCGGCAAATAAATTATGCAGTAAGACTGAATATTTGCAAGTCGATGTTTTATCGAAACCTCAAAAACCGGTTATAGTAAGCAATACTTCAATATGTGCAGGAGAGACTATTAATTTGTCGGTTAGCGTTGGTGCTGCTAAATATTATTGGACGATGCAAAACGGTGCATTGATTACTACAACCGATGGGAAACTCGATATTTTGACGGGAAATGCCAATTATATAAACGGTTTTGTAAAAGTTACTGCGGAAGATGCATCCGGATGTATATCGGAAAACTCGGATAACTTTGGAATAGAAATAAATCCTATACCAATTGCACCATTAGTCTATAACAATGGGCCTATATGTTCCGGAAATAAGTTATTGCTTACTGCCTCTACGATTGAAGGTGTTGTTTACAATTGGACAGGTCCCGGTGGATTTGTATCCGGACAACAAAACCCGGAAATAAACGGAGCTTTAACAACACATTCCGGTGCTTATACATTAACAGTAAAAGCCAAAGGTTGTAACTCGGCACCGTCGCAAACTACCGTTTTGGTGAATGCAACACCCACAACACCTTTACCTGCTGCAAATTCACCAATTTGCCAAGGTAATAACTTAGTGCTAAGTGCAAATACCGTTGCTGCAGAATATTTGTGGACGGGACCAAACAGTTTTTCATCAAATGAAGCGAACCCGACTATTTTGTATGTAAATAAATCAAACGAAGGTACCTATCAATTAACTGTATATGAAAATGGTTGTCCTTCAAAAACTTCGAGTTTGATAGTAAATGTATTAGGTAGTACGGCAACACCAATAATTGCTAATAACGGTCCGGTATGCGAAGACCAGAAAATTGTACTTACAACACAATCGTACACCGGTAAAGCCGTGAATTATAACTGGTTTGGACCGAGTGGTTTTGTTGGCAATTCAACGGTACCTACGTTTATAATCAATAATTCGGATAAAACGGATGCCGGCGCTTATAGCGTAGTTGTAGATGTGGATGGATGTTCGTCGCTTTCATCGGGTTACACCTTTGTTACGGTAAACTCGATACCGGTAAACCCTATAATTGTAAGCAACAGCCCCGCATGCGAAGGCGGCGTACTTTCGATTTGGACAGAAACATTGGTTGATGAATACTATTGGATAGGTCCGAACGGATTTACATCGAATTTACAATATCCGCCTGCTATCCAGAATATAAATACCAATCATGCGGGTAATTATACACTTGTTCTTGTAAATAAAGGTTGTGCAATGGTCGATACAACTACCGAAATTAAAGTTAGTCAGAAACCACTTAAACCTCTATTAATTACAAACTCACCGGTTTGCGTTGGCAACAACTTAGAACTTTCGACTCTTTCAGCAGCAGAATCGTATATTTGGACTACCCCATTGGGTATAAGCTATACAACCTTGGTGCCTAATTATACCATTACACCGGCTCAAGTAAGTCATGGAGGCGAATATTCGCTTGAAATTGTATCGAATGGCTGTACCTCGGTGTCTTCCGATATTCAGAAAGTAATAATTAATACCGCATCGGCAGAACTTGCCTACGCAGGCGACGACTTTATTGTTTGCGGTAACGAGAAAGATGTTTATTTAGAATCCAAAAACACATTGAATACCGGCTATTGGACTACCAATTCGGATGCAAAAATAATTTCGCCATATACTTCAAAAACAATAATTAATAATTTGGTGAAAGGGAACGATTATGTATTTAAATGGATTTTATCGAACGGAGCATGCGCTAATGTTTCGGAAGATTCGGTTACTGTTCGAGTACCGGTAGCACCAATTGCCAATTACGATTACTACGAAGTAAAAGAAAGCAGTTTTAACAATATTTTACGAATAAGTGTAAATGACAGTACTTGGCGATATGATTTTACAGCGCAAATTAATTTACCTGCAAAAAATGGCAACTTAACCGTTAATTCAGATCAATCGATAACGTATAATCCGTTTATTAAATATGTTGGCACGGATAAATTCTTGTATGAAATATGCTTGGAGGAATGCGCTAATTTGTGCGATACGGCATGGGTTGAAATAAAAGTAAGTGCCGATATTTTTGTAAACGATATTATAACTCCGAATGGCGATGGAGTGAATGATAATTTAGTAATTAACGGGTTGGAAAATTATCCGGAGAATGAAATTTCGGTATTTAATCGTTGGGGAAATAGAATTTATACAGCTGAAAATTACAGAAATGAATGGGATGGAACGTTTAAAGGCGAGCCTGTGCCTGCCGGTACCTACTTCTTTGTTTTTAAAGACAGAACTACCGGTAAATTAGTTGCCAAAGGTTACCTTACTATTCACAGATAAACAACAAGCAAGCATTAGTATAGCAACAATTAATTGGAGCGAAAAAACTAATGCTTGCGCTTTAATTCGTATAAAAATGAAAAACAACAGTAGTATGAAAAAAAGTATAAAGCTGTTTATCAGCATATTCTTTACCGGGGTATCGCTAAGTGTATTTGGGCAGCAAGATGAAATGTTTACCCAATTTTTCACCAATAAACTGGCTATAAATCCGGCATATGCCGGAAGTAAAGAGGCTATGAGTGTATTAGCTCTTTATCGAAACCAGTGGGTTAGTTTTGACGGTTCGCCAAAAACGATTTCTTTAACAGCACATACGCCTATCTTTAAAAACACTTCGGGCGTAGGTTTTAGTTTAATAAACGATAGAATTGGCATTTTTAATAATCTGATTTTGAATGTGGCCTACACGTTTAGGGTCGATTTCCCGTTTGGAAAATTGTCGCTTGGCTTAAGCGGCAGATTGCAGCGCATGCAAGCCGATTGGTCAAAAACAAATCCGTTCAGTATGTACGATTCTGAAATTCCGTTTACTGCTACTAATTTATTTATGCCAAACTTTGGTGCAGGTGCCTATTTTTATAACGATTGGCTTTATGCCGGACTTTCGGTACCGCATTTACTAAACAGCAAATACCGGTTTGAGCAGCAACAAACAGTGGTAGAAACTCAGGCTAATGCCGAGCGGCACTTGTATGCAATGGTTGGCGCAATAGTTCGAGTAACCGACGAAATAAAGTTTAAGCCGGCATTACAATTTAGGTATGCGCCTAATTCGCCAAATGGCTTGGATTTAAACGGAAGTTTTATTTTTTTCGACAAATTTGTGCTTGGTGCCTCGTTGCGTGCCGGCGATTCCTATTCGGCAGTTATTCAATATTGGATAAGCAAGAAACTGGCAATGGGCTACTCGCACGATTTCAATTTTACACGTTTAGCCGACTACCATAATGGTTCGCACGAAATATTTTTATCGTGGGATTTACCTTTAAAAGGATTTGGAGTAGAAAATCCTCGATTTTTTTAACTATTTATATAACCAAACACGCGTTTTAATGCTAACTTCAAATTATAAAGCAGTGGAAAAAAAAATACTTATACTGTTAGTTATACTTGTTTTCAGTACAAATATTGAAGCTCAATTGCGCCTAAAAAGTGCAGAAACATATTATCAGAACTTATCGTACCAAGATGCAATTGACAGTTATTCGAAACAAGTAAAAAAGGAGCGAACCAATGGCGAAGCATTATTTAATTTGGCAAATGCTTACCGGCTCAACGGTAGAATGACAGAAGCTGAAATATGGTTTGAACAAGCGGTTATATATAATCCGAGTCCGTTGTGCAAATTATATTATGCACAAACTTTATTGAGCAATTCGAAGTATTTAAAAGCTAAAACTTGGTTTTTAAAATTTGCCGACCAAGCTCCGAGTGCAAACGATGCTAATTTGGCGCGCGATATGGCTGTGTTTTGTCAAGGGCTTGAAGATAATGGAATGCCGGGTTATACGTATATTATAAACGAAGCACGATTTAACTCTGATTTGCATGATTACGGCCCGTTTTTTTATAAGGACAGTGCCGTAGTTTTTGTAAGTAATAGAGGGGTGAAAACTGACAGAAATAAAAAAGACAAATGGACAGGGGAAAATTACATGAAGCTTTTTATAACCTATGTTAACCACAATACGAACGATTTTACTGTTCCCGAAAAGTTTTTAAAGAACTATTCAACGCGCTTCCATGAAGGTTCGTTGTGCTTTACGTCGGATTATACGAAAGTTTATTTTACGCAAAATCATGTAAAAAATAATCGACCAATAGTTGATGATAACATGAATACACTTTTGGCTATTTATTCCGCAGATATGATAGATGGGGAATATGCAAATTTTGCTAAACTTCCGTTTAATAACGAAAAATATTCAGTTTGTCATCCAACGCTTTCGGATGCAAATGATTATATGATTTTTGCATCGAATATGCCGGGCGGACTCGGCGGCATGGATTTATATGTTGTTAAGCGCGAGGAAAGTGGACAGTGGGGAGTACCCGAAAACATGGGAAGCAAAATAAATACTTTTGGCAATGAAGTTTTTCCGTTTTTAGACCGAGAGGATAATTTGTATTATTCTTCGAATATGATGGTTGGTTTTGGCGGATTAGATGTATATGTAGCTACTAAAAGTGGGAAATCGTGGGAAAAACCCATAAATATTGGTGTGCCGATAAATGGCTCAAAAGACGATTTTGGAATTGTTTTTGGTAAAGATAATTCGTTGGGGTATTTTTCCTCGAACAGAAAAGGGAAAGACGATATTTACCGTTTTATAGGTGGATTCGAAATTACAAATAAGAAAAAAGATATAGACTCTACCATTGTAAACGAATGGAGACCGAGTGTTTGCGGAACGGTTATAAATGCCAAGTACAAGAATTTGCTCAAAGATGCCAAAGTTGATGTGGTGAGCAAGTGCAGTGGCGATGAAACCGAAATTATTACTTTGAACGATGGCGCCTTTGATTTTCCGATTCAGGAAAATTGCGATTATCGAATTTCTGTAAGTAAAAAAAATTTCAGAGATACCATTATTAATTTCACTACCTACTCGTTAAGCGATAAAGAATGTGTTAGAATAACGATTCCGCTTACATTTATTGACAACGACAAGCTTATTTCTTCGAATATTATTGTATATGAAGGGCAAGTATTGGAATTGTATAATATATATTACGATTTTGATAAATTCAACATTAGAACCGATGCTTCGAACGATTTAGATATTTTGTACGAATTATTAATTAAATATCCTTCAATGCGAGGCGAATTATCGTCGCATACCGATTGCAGAGGAACCCATGCATACAATGAAAAACTGGCAACAAACCGCGCAAATTCGGCGGTTAAATATTTAATTGGCAAAGGAATTGATGCTAAAAGAATTACAGCCAAAGGTTATGGCGAAACTAAACTTAAAAACGAATGTGCCGATGGTGTCGATTGTACAGAAATACAACACCAACGCAATAGAAGGACTGAATTTAAAGTTACTTATTTGAATGAAACCATACAAAGCAAAGAAATTGAAACTTGGCTTAAATAGCATTATTACGAAGGCTTATTAAAATGAATATCAAAAACCGGCTGTTTTACATATTTATTCTGTTTTTAGGAATTTCGAGTAATTTAAATGCACAAATTAAAGAATTTACTCCCGAAAAAGAAGCCTTTTTTGAGGAGCTGAAAGAATATTTCAAACAACAAAAAACCAATGACTTAGATAAGCTTACCAAAGAGTTATACGAAGTTTGGGATGCCGGAAATTTTGGCAGCAACCAGTATGATTTATTTTACGAAAATGCCAACCTGATGCTTAAAAAAAGGGTAAATAAGAGCTCTTTTTTTAAGCATTTTCTTCAGGCATTAATTAGTTTTCATACCAAAGAACAATCGCAGGAAAGCTTTGAAGCATGGCTTTGGCGCATTAATAAAATGCTGAATGCCAAAAGTGTAAACCTTGGGTTGGTTTCGGTTTTTTTTGAGGAAACTGTCAGTTTTCTTAACGACAGTGCTTTGCACAAAGGAAATTTGGTATTTTGGAAATATGAAGGAAACCGATTGTTTTATTCGCTTTCGGCCGATAGCAGCAAACTTTTAATTGAAATTGACGGCAACGATATAAGCTGCATTACACCGCGCGATACTTTTTTAATGCAAAAAGTAAAAGCTGTTTATTACCCCGAAGCAAAAAAATTGGTTGGCGAGTCAGGCGAAGTTATATTTCCGTTGGCATTCGAAAATTCTACCCCTTCAACAGTTAAATTTAAAACGTATACTATTGATGTTAAAACCGATTACGTTAAGATCGAACCTGCTTTTTTTAGAAACGATACACTTTTCAGCCACGAAGTTGAGGGAGTGCTTGAACTGAAAACGCAAGCCGAAGAAACGCATATGAAAACCTATCCTCGCTTTCAATCGTATGCAACTAATTTGCGAATTAATAATCTAATTCCCAATTCAATAATTATTGGGCGCTTGTACATTCTGGGTACTATGTTTGCCGGTAAAGAAGGCGACCATAATTTTATGCAAATCAGCAATTCCGAGCGGCGTATTTTCAAACTGCATTTTGGAAAATACCGGAATACTTCAAGTAAATTTGTTGCTGAAAATACTGAAATGGTGCTTTATTTTGCCTCTGATTCTATTTATCATCCCAATGTTGAAATAAATTATTTGACCAAAAACAGCACCTTGGGAATTATAAATTCGGTTAATTTAATGGAGGCTGCACCGTTTGTCGATAATTTTCATCAAGTTAGTATCGATGCCGAATATTTGCGCTGGAATATCACTTCCGATTCAATTTGTTTTTCGCGTTTGCCCGGCGCAGGTTTTAATAAAGTAGTATTCGAATCGACCGATTTTTTTAGCGAATACAATCTAATGGCCAATCAGCCTACCCAAGAGCAGCACCCCGTTTTTGTACTGAATAAATTTTATAAACAGTGGGGCGAATCGTTTTTTACTTCGCGCAATTTTGGCAGAATATGCAATACCACCGTTACCGACGCTCAATTGATAATGGGTGAATTGGCTGCCAAGGGTTATATTATTTACAACACTTTTACCGATTCGGCATTGGTATTGCCTAAATTGCACAAAACAATTAAAGCAAATTCCAAAGCCTCAGATTTCGATATTATACGTTTTGGATCAAATACCGATAGAATGACAAACAACGCAGTGCTTAATTTGAATTCGGGCGAAATGATTATTCGAGGGATTCCGCGTTTGCCTGTGTTCCAAAAAATTATCGAGCGTACTACCATGCAACCCGATTCGGTTTCAATTACAAAAATAGATACCTTTCCTATAAATGTGTACCCGGCAAACCGGGAAGTGCTTATGCTTAAAAATCGTAATTTTAAGTTTGGTGGAATAGTAGTGGCTGCCGACCTCGAATTTAAAGGTGATAACTTCGAGTTTTCTTATGAGAATTTCCATTTAAAAATGGATAGTATTGCTGAACTTAGAGTAGCACTGACTAATGCCGACAGCACCGGTATGCGCGACGAAGAACGCATTGAAATGATGAATTATTTGGAAAACATTACCGGATTTTTATACATCGATAAACCCGATAATAAATCGTCAAGAGTTAATAACGACGAGTTTCCAATTCTTCAAACTACCACCATAGCGAATGTGTATTATGATAAAAAAGACGTAAATAAAATTCAATACCCGCGCGACTCGGTACATTTTGATGCCGACCCTTTTATTGTTAAAAATTTATTTAAGCTTAGCGGAAAAACTTGGGAATTGGATGGTACCTTTAAATCGGGCGGTATTCTGCCTCCGCTTAAAACTAAGCTGGCAGTGCAAACCGATACAATTAACAATAAAGGCGAGCTGAGCGAAAAATATTCCTTCGGTTTCACCTATGCCCTCGACAGTTCGGGGGTAGATGTGTACAATGGAAAAGCCAAATTGTTTTCGGGCGTTAAAGCCAGTGTCGATGGTATTAGAGGGGTTGGTAAGTTCGAGTACCTAACCACTGTTTTTTCGTCAGACAATATGCTATTCGATATTGATTCGATGACCTGCAATGCCGAAAAATTATTTACAAAGGCAACTCCCGACACCACAATAAACCGAAATTCGGGCGAGAAATTAATTAAAGAATTTCCGGAAGTTGAGGGTAAATTACTGAGTGCAAGGTTTAGTGCAAAATTCGATAATTTGCTTGTAAAAACAAATTCCGAAATGGTAAATCTGTTTGGGAATAATACCATTACTGCCGATACTTTTAATTTGAAAGGCGGGTTGAAATTTAGCCCCGAAGGACTTACCGGCGAAGGAATACTTACTTTTGGATACTCGAAAATAAGTTCGAATTTGTATAATTTTAAAACCGATATTTTTAATGCCGAAGCCAACGAATTTATCTATAAATTACCGCAACATTCCGATAATACCTTTAAAGCTTCAAAGCTAAAAGTTGATATCGATTTGAAAAAACAGTTCGGAGTATTTACAGCCACCGGCAAACAATCGAATGTAGAATTTCCTATTAACGATTATAAAGCCGAAATGGATGAGTTTACCTGGGAAATGGATAATTTCGTAATTAATTTGTTTGCGCAAAAATCGGCTTCAGTTGCCGACTCAAGTCGAAAACCGGAAAATATGATTTCAAGAAACTAGCGCTTTATGCCAACAATGTATCGTTTATTAAAATTGCCGATGCAACCATTTGCCCTGCCGATACGATAATTATTAAAGAACAAGGTGTAATGGACACGCTCATAAATGCTACCGTATTTTTGGGCGATAGTTTGCACCATTTCAAAAACAGCACTGTATCTGTTAAAAACAGGAAAAAGTTCAATGCCTCAGGCTATTATCAGTATTAAAAGGGCTTGCAATTATACCCGATAGTTTGTCGCTCGATTTGAGTGCTTATTTTAAATATAAAGGTCGAATGGAAATTGCCGGGAATAAACCGGAGATTGCTTACAGAGGACAATTGCAAATAAATCATTTGTGTGACACGCTTATACCGCGCGACTTTTTCAGAATTGAAGCCGAAATGACCAAGGACAGCATTATTATTCCAATTAATGCCGAGGTTTGCGGAACCGAAAACTCACAACTGTTTGCCGGTTTGGTTCAAACTAAATATTCCGACGAATTATACGGAACTTTTCTTTCGAAGCGAAAGGAAACTACCGATAAACCAATTTTTTTAACCGATGGCTATTTATATTACGACACTAAAGATTTTAACTACAAATTTGGAAACTTAGACAAAATTAGGAACATGGAAGTGCAGGGAAATTTAGTAGCACTTAACAGAATTGGTTGTGTGCTTCGGAACTTTGGTACACCCGACTATAAACTCGACTTGGGCCTGGTTGAAATGACCCTGCCCGGCAGAACAAATTACAACCTGAATACGGAAAAAATTGATGCCACTTCAATTATGGATATAAATTTCCACTTTCCGTTTACCGCTTTCGATATTATGGCGCGATATTATGTCGAAGATATTTCGCTTACCGGAATTGATTATTCGACTCCTAATTTCAAGCAAAATTTAATTGAATATTCCGGAACCGATGAAGCGCTTGAAACCTTGGATAATTTAATAAATAAAGGCGAGTTCCGAATGCCGAAAGCCGAAAAAAGCAGCATGGTTTTCTCGCAATTGGAAATGGTTTGGGTCGATTCGGTGCAGGCTTTGCGATCGGTGGGTCAAATTGGCTTGGCATATATTAACGGCATTCCAATTAATAAGCTTACCGATGGTTATATTGAAATTGTGCGAAAATCGAGCACACATACAATTACTGTTTTTTTAAAACTCGACGACCGAAACTGGTTTTATTTCAATTATCAAGCAGGTATGCTCTTCGCTTTATCGTCCGATGGCGAGTTTAACGAACTAATCGACACAGCACCCGAAAAGTCCAGAAAACCCAAAAAAGCTAAAAATAAAGAAGAATACAGTTTCTATATAGCTAAAAAAGCAAATGTTACCCGTTTTATCGACCAATTTGAAATAAAGTAAGCATTTCTGAATAAAAATCAGAATACCTGATTTTTATCATTTCAAACTTTTATGTTATTTGTTTGCCTTTTACTACATTTGCACGCTTTAACACAAAGCAAACAATTATTAACATAAAACTCTATTGTTATGGCTTATAATCTTAGAAACAGAAACTTTCTGAAGCTTCTTGATTTTTCGAGAGAAGAAATTAAATTTATGCTTGACCTTGCTCGCGATTTGAAAAAAGCAAAATACGCCGGCATCGAACAACCTCGTTTAACAGGCAAAAACATTGCGTTGATTTTTGAAAAAGATTCAACACGTACGCGTTGTGCTTTTGAAGTTGCTGCCAAAGACCAAGGCGCACATGTAACTTATTTGGGCCCGTCGGGCAGCCAAATTGGTGCAAAAGAATCGATGAAAGACACCGCTCGCGTGTTGGGCAGAATGTACGATGGTATTGAATACCGAGGTTATGCACAAAAAACGGTTGAAGAATTGGCAGCTTATGCCGGTGTACCGGTTTGGAATGGTTTAACCAACGAGTTTCACCCAACCCAAATTTTGGCCGACTTTTTAACCATGATTGAGCACAGCGATAAACCGATGCACGAAATTAAATACTGCTATTTGGGCGATGCTAAAAACAATATGGGCAACTCGTTGCTTGTAGGTGGTTCCATTATGGGTATGGATGTACGGTTGGCTGCTCCGGTTGAAAACCAACCCGATGCTGCTTTGGTTGCCCGTTGCCGCGAAATTGCTAAAAAATCCGGCGCGCGCATTACCATTACTGCCAATGTAGCTGAAGCGGTTAAAGATTGCGATTTCTTGTACACCGACGTTTGGGTTTCGATGGGCGAGCCGGCTTCGGTATGGGAAGAGCGTATTAAATTGCTTAAACCATATCAGATTAATAAAGAAGCGATGGCGCTTACCGGCAACCCTAAAGTTAAATTTATGCATTGCTTACCGGCATTCCATAACCGCGAAACCAAAGTGGGCGAAGATATTTACCAACGTTTTGGCTTAGACGGCATGGAAGTAACTGAAGACGTTTTTGAATCGGAGGCTTCCATTGTTTTCGACCAAGCCGAAAACCGTTTGCACACCATTAAAGCAGTGATGGTTGCCACTTTAGGTGCATAATCTGATTTTTATTTATACAACTTTGATTTTTCCACCGGAAAAATTAAACGTCCTGTTTTCAATTGAGGGTTTGACTACAAGTCAATCCCTCAATTCATTTTTAGCGAGTTGACTTTACCGAGGAAAAAATTAAACGACGGAAATAAATAAGGGGTTATTTGAAGAATAAAATACTTACCGTTGCCGCAATTCCTAATACAACGATTATTAAACCGCTTATACGGTTGATTAAAAAAAGCTTTCTGATTCGGAATTTATGCCTGTATTTATTAATTATGGCAGTAAGCGAAAGCCACCAAATTAGCGTACCAATAAATACACCGCCAATAAGCGATTCGGTGCCCAACGGAACAGAAGTAAAATCTTCGGCTAAGCCTAAGCCCGCAAAAGTTGCGGTAAAAAAAGCCACCGTAAGCGGGTTAGAAACCGTAAGAAAAAATACCGACAAAAAGTCTCCTATCAAATTTTTACCGCGCAACCGGTATTTTTTCATCTGATAAATTGGGTTAGTCAGAAAAATTTTTGCACCCAAACCAATTAAAAATACACCGCCCACAATACGTAACAAAAGCTCTTGGTTGTGCATAAAATTGGCTATATAGCTAATACCAAAACCTGCAACCGCTGCATAAAACGTATCGGCAAAAGTTGCCCCCATACCCGACACCAGCCCCGAACCATAGCCTTTATTTATAGTTCGTTGCACTATTACAATAGCTATTGGTCCCAGCGGTACCGATATTGAAATTCCAAGAATTATTCCTTTTATTAAATATTCAATCAAGGTTAGTAAATTTTATACAAAGCAAATAAATTTAATGGTAAATATAAAACGAGGGTTCAAAAAAAATCAATCAATTGGTTAAATAATCCAAATTGCCGTTATGCGGTAATTATTTTCGCTTTTGATTATAAAAGAATATGGTTTATTGAATTAGCCGGAACAATTTATAAAACGACACTGACACATAGAAAACATAGTTTTGCGAAAAAGTATCTTTTTCCTATGTGTCTATTTTTCTATGTGGTTAATAAGGGGTTATATGCTTTTATGAATTATTAAGGTTAGAAGAGCTTTACTAAAAAAATCAAAAAGTACCTTACTTCGAAAAAATAATCCTATCTTAGCACCGTTTCATTTCCACAAACACCTTAATTTATGAAGAAAAAAGCAGAAATTCTAACCGTTATAATAAGTGCATTGCTTATTACTATTCTTTTCCACGATAAGTTATTCGGAATCAATGTGTTTATTTTCGAAATGGCTTTTTTGCTTTGGTTGGTATTAAGTAATCGAAGTTTTTTTAGCGGCTTATATCCGTTAAGTTTTACCGCTGCTTTGGTGTTAAGTTCCGCTGCAACTGTTTTTACGCATTCGGTTTTTGGGTATGCTATTCATTTTTTTACGCTCTTTACTTTCGTAGGCTTGCTTATATATCCGCAAGCCAAGTCGTTGGTAAGTTCTTTTGGCTTGGCGCTGTCAAATATTTCCGAATCGCAATCGCAATTTTTCAGGGCATTGGGAAATTCAAAGTACAAAGGACAAAAGGTAGGCAGCCGTTTTCGACGTATACGCATTTATCTTATTCCGCTCATTATAATCGTATTGTTCGTTTCAATTTATCAGCGTTCAAACCCAATTTTCGACGGTTTGGTAAAAGATATAAGTACCTATTTGAATGAGGTAATTGTTAATTTTTTCAAAAATCTGGATATTCGAGTGGTAATAACCTTTTTACTGGGCTTAATTGTAAGCAATTATTTATTGCTTCGTATAGCAAACCAAAGCATTATAAATTACGACTTAAATGCTAAACTGAATTTGGAACGAATAAAGCAACTTATTCACAAACCGTTCCGCTTTTTGGCATTGCGCAACGAATACAGCGCCGGAGTGTTTTTATTGCTTACGCTGAATGTTATTTTGCTTATTCTTAACAGTATCGATATTTATTGGGTTTGGTTTAATTTTAAATGGGAGGGGCAATATTTAAAACAATTTGTTCACGAAGGCACGTATTTGCTCATTTTATCCATTCTAATTTCCATTGTGTTGGTACTTTATTTTTTCCGTGGAAATCTGAATTTCTACAAAAGAAACAAACTGCTTAAAATATTAAGTTACATATGGCTGTTTCAAAACGCTATTTTGGCTATTTCGGTTGGAGTGCGCAATTTTCATTACATAGCTAATTTTGCTTTAGCGTATAAACGAATTGGTGTGATTTTGTTTTTGCTGTTAACTTTATATGGCTTATTTTCGGTTTTTATTAAAGTAAGCAAAGGTAAAACCGGATTCTATCTATTCAAAACCAATGCATTTGCGCTCAGCATTTTACTGGTAGTAAGCGCTGCTATTAACTGGGACCATTATATTGCCCATTATAATTTCAAGCATTCCGACCGTTCGTTTTTGCACCTTGCTTTTATGGTAAAACTTTCCGACAAAGCGTTGCCCCTGTTGGATATTTCTGCCGAAAAACTCTATACAATCGATTCGCTGCAACAACAAAAATTTTCGTTTAAAGATACCGATATTAGTGCGGATGAGTATTTGAAGGAAATTCAATCGCGTAAAATTATTTTTAAGCGCGAATGGGAGAAAAAAACGTGGCTCGAATGGAATTGGCCCGAATATTTGGCTTATAAAAAACTTTTTCCGTTAGGAGTTGAGAATGAAATAATTGATGAGCAAAAGGAATAGTTCTGTTTTTGGCATTTCGGAAAAGACAGAGTTGTAAATGACAAGATTTTATGAAGTGCAGAAATGAAGCTGAATAGTGAAAAAGCTTGTCTAAAAAGTCAAAAAGGTACAATTTAGGTATTTTTAATTTGTTGATTATCAGCTCTGACAGAGTTTAAAAATCTGTCAGAGCTTGCTTTTTAGAAACCCTTTCTAATATTATGCAAATTAAAATTTTCCAATAGATATAATGCCGGTTTTCTTTAGGCACCTTCGTCTGAAATTCGATTACAATTAATTTGTAGATTTTTTCGACCGCAATTAATTATAAATTGCTATTTCGACCTCGTTTTTCCGCCCTTTGCTTTATTGGTGTTTAGGGTATCTTTTTTAATTATTTCTTCGCCTGTATCCTTTTTTTTGCCGCCTTGCGAGTTGTTGTCCGTGTTGTTGGTAGTTTTGTCTTTATTGGCATCTTTTTCCTTATCGTCTGTTACCTTCTTCGTTTCGTCGCTTGTCTTCTTTGAGTCATCGGTTACCTTTTTAGTGTCATCGGTTGTCTTTTTCGAATTGTCGGTGGTTTT
>JAIFNC010000001.1 GCA_020047935.1 Bacteroidota bacterium | reverse complement strand
TCCTCTTCGGTTTTAATTATTTTCAGTTCCATACTTGCTTTGTTTAAATTGTATTGGCATCAATACTTTCACGTTTTCTCAATCCAAATTCCTTGCAGTTTCGTACCAAGTTTTTTTAACATTGTTCTGATTCAGCAACATTCGCAAAGTGCTTTTTGCAATAATTCGCTCAACGAACGGTATCTTTTCTGCAAATATAATAATTAGTTACCAAAAATGGAACTTTTTTGCAATTTATTTTAGAAATTCTTAAACGATTGGTTTTTACTTTTCTTCTTAGTTTTTTCTTTTATCTCAAAAAAGCACGATGGATAATAAACCGGGTATTGAAAAAAAGAAAATTTGAATTACCCATGCGCGCCGAGTACGATAATTTTGTTGGCAATTTGTTGAAAGGCTAAATTTTTTCGGATTAATGAGTATCGTTCAATTTAGTTAAAATACAAATTACAAAATATATTTTGAAATTCAATATAATAAACCTAATTTTGTACAATAAACAACATGAGTTTATTGTACAAAATTAGGTTTATCAATTATGAAATCGGAAGATACTGCTAATTATATTTTTAATATTTTAGGCATTAGGGTTTTACCCGAAACTTTGGGTAAAGACCAAATCAGGCACTTACCAATTTATATTGGCATGATGTATCATATTTATAAATTTAAGCTTTACGACGTTGATTTGATTTGCCTCGAACCTAAGGATAATGAAGAATTTAGCATTGCTAAAGCAGCAAAACATATTGAATTAATTGAGGGCAAATTGCAAACTAAAGTAGTTTTAGTATTAGATTCGATAAGCTCCATTACTCGCAACCGCTTAATAAACAAATATATAAATTTTATTGTTCCCGACAAGCAACTCTTTTTGCCGGCAATGTTTATTTGTTTGACCGAGCGATTTCCAATAACTAAAAGCAAACTAACCAATAATTTACTGCCTTCGGCACAATTACTTATAATTAATTGGATTTTAAACCGTAACAAGCAAATTCCGTTTGAGCAATTGTCATTTAAGCAAATTGCCGACTTATTGGGCTATTCAACCATGGCAATAACAAAAGCAGCTGCAAACCTAAAAGATTTGCATATAATTCAGGTCGTGGGCGAAAAAGAAAAAAATATTCGCTTCAATTTTGATGTTCAAAACCTTTGGACAGACATAGAAAACAACAACTTACTTTCGAATCCGGTTCTGAAAAAAGTCTATATTGATGAAATTCCGGCAAATATAAAATTATGTAAAAGTTTTACATCGGCATTGCCCGAATATACCGATATGAATCCGAGTATGCAAAAATATTTTGCAATTGAAAACAATGAATTTCAGAAGCTTATTAAAACAAACGCATTAAAGAATCTCAATAATACTGAAGGAAAATACTGCTTGGAAGTTTGGAAATACAATCCGATAACTTGTGCAATAATTTCAAATACAAAAGAATTGATAGCCGACCCTATTTCGGTATATTTGAGTTTAAACCAAATAAAAGACGACCGAATTGAATTAGCAAAAGACCAAATAATTAATAAATACCTATGGTAACAGGAATTGAAACATTTAGAAGTTTTTTCAAGCAGCATACCGCCAATTATGTGATTATTGGCGGTACCGCTTGCGATATAATAATTGAAGGTAACGGATTTGTACCGCGAGCCACCAGAGATATTGATATGATTTTGGTTATTGAAGCGCTTACAAATGAGTTTGTTATTCAGTTTTGGGAATTCATTAAAACAGGCAATTATGCCAAGCGTGAGCAAAGTACCGAAAAAAGACAATATTACAGGTTCATGAAACCGGAAAATCCGGATTTTCCGTTTCAAATCGAATTGTTTTCTCGTAACCCCGATTTGCTTGATTTATATGAAGATGCGCACTTGACACCTATTCCGGTGGGCGACAACATTTCCAGTCTATCTGCAATTTTGATGAATGATACCTATTATACATTTCTTATTGATAACAGTTTAATAATTAATGAATTGCATTTTGCTAATACGCAAGCTCTGATATGCACAAAAGCAAAAGCGTACCTCGACATTGCTGAATTGCTAAAACAAGGAATTGGAAGCAAAAAGCATTTGAATAAGCACAAGGCTGATGTTTTTCGGATGGCATTGCTATTGCAGGAAGATGAAACAATGGAATTGCCAAATGAAATTAAAGCCGATTTGCAAAACTTTATTATTGATATAAAACGACTATTACCCGGGAACGAAATGTTTAAAGAAATGGGCGTTGCCGGTGCAACCTCAGAAGCCATACTGCCTCGAATTATTGATTATTTTGGATTGGCAACCGAGGACACTGAGATTTCTCAATAAACAAAAATGTATAGGCAGAACTCAAACAGTTTTCTAAACGGTTATATCGATTTTATTATTAAGGCTTTTGCGTTCAATTTTTAATACTCACATTAAGGACAAATGTTAAATTTAACGTAAGGCTAAAATTTCCTTAATTCGCTATAAGGAACCCAATGAAGTAATTACTACCGGTTATTTAGCTGGCTTTTTTCTTTGGTTTCAAATAATCCGATAAGTTTTCCTCAATTTCTGCGTTTGTTTTAATTCGGTTTCTAAGCATCCATTCATCAATTTGCGATTTCTTAAAATACAATATTTTCCCATTCGGACGATAATGCGGAATATCGCGACTTGCTGTTAGTTTATAAATATACGACTTTGCTAAGCCGGTATATTCTACCAATTCGTCCATACCAATAATTTCTTTATTGGTCTGCAACAACTTTTCTAATCTGTCAAGTTGATTTTTTTGCTCTATGAGCATTGAAATTAAATTGTTTGTCATGATAATTAAATTATATAATTTGATTAATTAAACGACAAAGATAAACCATAAGTTATCAGTTTTTCTTGACGCGAGAAGTGTGCTGACAGGACAACTGACAGGGAAACTTTTAGCCAAGCCTTGCTATTGTTAAGTTTTAAGTTTTAATGTTTTTTGAAAGATTAAGGCAGAGAAACGGCAAATTAAAATAGGCGAGAGTATTTAATAAACAACATTAGAGAATTGACAGTATAATTGATAATTAAAACATGAATACCCAAGGTTTTTGAGTCCTTGGGTATTTCAAACGAATCGAGGTAGTATATTAATTTTGCTCTTTTAAAATTGGGGGCGGAAGCAGTTTTTGAGCCATTGCAAATTTGGTTTCAGTTGAAAAACTATCCAAATATTTCTCCGTTGTCAGAATATTCGAATGACCTAACGCTTCTTTAATATATTCGGTTGAAGCTCCTGAATTTCTAAGAATTGTACTAAAAGAGTGCCTTGCCCAATAGGTTGTAATGTTTTCATTAATTCCTAATTTACCGGCTATTCGTTGTATGTACTTATTTATTGTTTTCACAGCTTGTTTAATTGCATCTCGCTGTTGCTGAATTGAATATTCTTTTTTCAGAATATCGAAAATGTAACTGTCCGGTGCCGGTTTGTTACCCCACTTTTTAATTATCTCTAAACTCAAATCGAGCAGCGCAATTTCAATTAGTTTTTGATTCTGCCTTGCAGTGTTTTTTGTTTTTTCACGAACAAAACGAATGGTATTTCCGTGTATATTACTAAAACGCAATCGGGCAATATCCGAAATATTCATACCATTGCATAAATAGCTGAATGTCCACATGTCGCGTGCCCTTTCTTCTGCCGACCACGGTTGTGCCTCGTATTGAATAATAGATACAATGTTTTCGAAGCTTAAAGCCTTCTTAATATTTCTGCTCTGTGGAATTTGATATTTTCGCTTACCAAACGGATAAACCGACTTCTTAATAATATTGTCGTCAATAGCAATGTTGTAAATTGCACGTAAACTTCGCAAATAAATTCCAACGGTGGTTATCGATTTTCCGTTTTCAAGCATCCATTTTTCGTACTTATTCAAAAATAAAACATCAACATCGGTGAAATCTAAATGTCTTTCATCGCTAAAATTTTTAAGCGAAGTCATCATCGATTTATAGGTTTCGGCTGAACCCAGGCGGTCTTCCGAATTTAATCGTTCAATATATTTTTCAATTTGTACGTATAAGTTGCCTCGCTGCTGAACCTTTTTTGCCAAGAATTTTTGCTCAAAAAATTTGAATGAAAAATCAGGCATTTCATCAATAATACTTCGGGCTTTTTTTTCAATACTCAATAAAATAAACTTCATTTCTTTTTTTGAAGTTCGAATTTTGCCGGTCATTATTTCCTCAAATTCACTTTCGGTAAATGAATATTTTAGGTTATAGTATTTCTGTGTGCGTAAATAAGTTATGCGCAATTTCACCGGCATTGTACCGTCTTGTTTTACGAACCTTTTGTCTAATAAAAGTTCAGAAGTTACGTTCGGGTTAAGTATCATAAACGAAGAAAATTATAAAAATTTACATACAAATTGCAAAAAAAAAGATTTTACTCCTTAAAAATGAACCATTTATTTGCATACAAATTTACATACAAATCGGTAAATAAAAAGAAAATAAAGGAAAAAATAAAAAAATATTTTTTCGTAACTTACTGAAAATTAGAATAGTTATATAAAATTAGAAAGTAAAGGAAAGTTGTCGTACATGATTCATAATCATGAGGTCGGCGGTTCAAGCCCGCCTCTCGCTACAAAGTCCGACTTTAAATAGTTGGACTTTTTTTATATGCAAAATTTTTACGTGTACATACTATTGTCCGAGAAAACCAATAAATTTTATATCGGTTCTACGGAAAATATAGAAAACAGGCAATTTCGGCATAATGCCGGTCACACAATCTCTACCAAAACGGGAATTCCTTGGAAATTGGTTTATTTCGAAACATTTGAAACGAGAGTACAAGCAGTTGCTAGAGAATTGGAAATTAAGAAAAAGAAATCGCGGGCTTATATTGAAAAACTTATTGCAAGGTAGCTCATCCGGTTAGAGCGTCCCGAATCACAATTCGGGAAGGTCGGCGGTTCAAGCCCGCCTCTCGCTACAAAGCCCCGAATTAGCTCGGGGCTTTTTTTTTGAGTTTAATAAACATGCCTGATTTTTTCACCCTTAAATTCTTTACTCTGAAAAATTGAACAGATAATCTACTGATTCTATACACGATCCATTAGTTATTTTTTTTATTCTTTTTCCAATGTATTTTAATTAAAATTTTATACCTTTAACTCATTAAATTGTGTAGTTATGAATATGATGAATAAAAGGTTTTTACCTAAAGGAGAAATTTCGTATTTTGACGAACTTAAATCGAATTTTTTAATTGCCTCGGTGTTTTTAGGTTTATTATTAACATCGGTTATTATTTTATTAAATATCGTAAACCCGAATGCAGGCAGCACAATTACACTACTTTCAACAGGTTCGCTGAGTGTATTATTAATTGTTTCGTTGCTTGTTTTACGAACTTACGGTTTTACCGTAGCGGGCAATTTTCTTTCAATAAGCGCTACCGTTTTAATTTGTTTGGCACTTAACATGCTAAACCCACAGGTGCCGGTGCTGTTTAAATATGTACAAGGTTTTTATACTTCACTCGGTTTTTTGGTACTTAATATCATATTTTCATCGCGAAAAGTATTACTTTTCAATGCGGTACTTGTAGCGGCATCGTCAACACGCGTTTTTATGTTTGGCTTGGCAAATGCAAATAATCAGGAAGCGTTTATAAAATCCGGTTATATCAATCACCTTACTACCATTATTTTTATTACGCTGGTTGCCTATTTTGCAAGCCTTTTCACCGAAAAAGTACTGGACAAAATTAGGGCTGAAACCAAGGTAAAGGAAAAACAAAACCAAGATTTAAACGACTTATTCAACGTAGTATCACTAACATCGCACAATTTGCAACAGTTGGCATCGAGTATTCAAAAATCGACCATTGCATTGGCAAATAATGCGGGCGAACATGCTGCGGGTGTGGAAGAAATTTCGGCAACGGTTGAACAATTGGCACAGTCGGTTAATTCGAATGCTGAACATACCAATGCCACCGCTATTTCGGTACAACGAACGGCTGTTTTCTCGAAACAAAGCGAAGAAGCCATTGACAAAACCATAAAATCGGTACAGGAGGTAAGCGAAGAAGTAAGTATAATTCAGGATATTGCAAGTAAAACCAACCTGCTTTCGCTTAATGCTGCCATTGAAGCCGCCCGAGCCGGCGAAAAAGGTAAAGGTTTTGGTGTAGTAGCTACCGAAGTAAAAAAATTAGCTGAGAAAAGCGGACAAGGATCAAAAGATATTATGCATTTGATTGAAGATACCATTGAAATATCGAACAATGCTTGGCAAAATTACAAAAATATAGCGCAGGATATTGAAAAAATTGATATGGCAGTTCAGCAAATATCGGTTACCGGAAAAGAACAAAAAATAAGTGTCGAGCAAATTAGCAGAGCCATTATACACTTAAATAGCAGTTCGCAGCATAATGCCGAATTGGCACATAATTTAAACCGCTCGCTTTTAGAAATTGAAGCCCAAATAAATAGATTGGAACAACAACTAAAGCAACGAAATGCATAAAACAAGAAAGCAGCTCAAATTTATTGAACTGCTTTTTGTTTTTTCGATTATGTATCAATACTCATCTTCATTGAAAAAGAAATCGTCTTTGCTCGGATAATCAGGCCATATATCTTCAATACTTTCGTATATTTCGCCTTCATCTTCTATTTCTTGCAAGTTTTCAATAACTTCCAACGGTGCGCCGGAACGAATTGCATAATCAATCAATTCATCCTTGGTGGCCGGCCAAGGCGCATCTTCTAATTTTGACGCCAGTTCTAATGTCCAATACATAGTTATTTTAAACTTAGGTTTTTAAAATTTTCGCAAATATAACAATCTGTTTCGATTTTACAAGCCGGAATTCCATGAAATTTCGTTTACATTTAATTTTTTTGAAATATAACGCGAAAGCATGAAAAAATAATCCGACAATCGATTCAAATATTTAATTATAAACTCATTAACATTATGTTCTACCGCCAATTCTACCGCCAAACGTTCGGCTCTGCGGCAAACTGTGCGGCAAATATGCGCTGCCGACACCGCCGGATGCCCTCCGGGCAGAATAAAATTGCGCAATTCCGGCAATTCTAAATCCATTCGGTCCATTTCCTGTTCCAATTTAAGAATGTCGGCTTCCGAAATTTCATTCAACTTATACTCCTTTTCTTTACCTTCGGCAGCCAAAAGCGAACCAACATTAAACAGTTTATTCTGAATTAAAAACAAGGTTTCGCGAACATCATCCAACACCAACAAATCGCGCAGGTAACCGGTAAAAGCATTTAATTCGTCTACCGTACCGTATGCCTCAATGCGCAAGTTGTATTTTGCCAAACGAGTTCCGCTGAGCAACGATGTTTGCCCTTTATCGCCGCCTTTAGTGTAAATTTTCATCCTTTTTCCAAATTAATAGTGCAATTACTGAATTGAATTTAGTATTAAAAAATTCAAAATTCAAAATTCAAAATTATTCATTATCCATCATCGCTTTTTTAGCCGAGGTATCCACTATATGTTGGTTTGCTTCGTCCGATTCTACCACCCCGTCGCGTAGGCGAATAATGCGGTGCGCATGCTTTGCAATATCTTCTTCGTGGGTAACCAAAATAATGGTATTTCCTTTTCTATGAATCTCAGAAAACAAATTCATTATATCAATTGAAGTTTTACTATCGAGGTTACCGGTGGGTTCGTCGGCCAAAATAATCGAGGGAAAATTGACCAAAGCGCGCGCTACAGCAACCCGTTGGCGCTGTCCGCCCGAAAGCTCATTGGGCTTGTGCACCATTCGGTCGGCCAAATCGACATCGGTAAGCACTTTTTTTGCACGTTCCAAACGTTCGGTGCGCGATTTGCCGGCATAAACCAAAGGCAACATTACGTTTTCGAGTGCCGAATAGCGAGGCAACAAGTTGAATGTCTGAAAAACAAAACCGATTTCTTTATTACGCACATTTGCCAAATCGTTGTCTACCATGCTACTTACATCGTGTCCATTCAAAATGTAGGTTCCTTTGGTTGGCGTATCCAAACAACCAATAATATTCATTAAGGTCGATTTACCGGAACCCGAAGGCCCCATAATTGCCACATATTCGCCCTTGTTTATTTCCAACGAAATATTACGCAGCGCTTTAACTGTTTCTGTACCAACCCTGTAAAACTTAGCAAGCTCGGTACATTTAATAATTTGAGTCATAATTAATTTTCAGCTTAAGGTAATTCTAAAAAAACGAAAGTAACACTTTTTTGTAAACTTGAAACGAAAAAAATTGCTCGCCGGTATTAAAACCGAATAATATAATGCTGTTTCGACAAGTTTTTATTAAAAAACACAATTCCGAACCGAAAAATATCGACCGAAACCCGAACTTTTTCAAGGTGGCAAATGGTTTTCCAAGCTTGCTGCATTGAATTGCTCCAGTTTATGTCGTCGAATACTATAATTGCATTTTCGCTCAAAATTGGCAATAGCATTTTGAAATAATTAAGCGTTGCCATGCCGGAATGATTGCCGTCGATAAATACAAAGTCGATTAAGTTATTGGCAGCTAACACTTTTGTCAATGCCGATTCAAACGGTTCAATTACCAATTCAATAGTTGTAAAATTATGTTGGTTGAAATTATGTTGCGCCAATTTTCCGATTTCCTTGCAACCTTCAATGGTTATAAGCTTAGTTTTTGAATTGGGCGATGCTAAATACATAGTTCCGAGCCCAAGCGAAGTTCCAAGTTCAAGCACCGTTTTAGGCTTATAATAATTTACCATTCGGAACAGCAATTCGCCATGTTTTTTTGAAATTGCCGAATATTTCGCCAAATCGCTTATTTTCCGTTTATTTCCTTTGAATATACGGGAGCCGGCGCCAAAATCGGTTATTTCAATTTCGGTTTTATTAAGGAGCAGTTTTTTGCGAACTAAATCAATTTTACGAAATGCAAAATAATCGTACTTTTCTTCCAAAATAAGGGTTACAAAATGATACATAAATGGCGAATGGACTCCGTGTCCACCTTTGTAGCTTGCTTTTAACCAATATTTTAAATAGGATAATATCATTTTTTTAACTGTTTATTGTACGAAGTATTAAGTACAAAGTACGAAGTAAAATTTATTTAAGGTTTACATCTTTCAGCCTAATGAAGGAAAAATTGTTTTTTTTATAATTGCTAAGTTTTTGAATTTATAATTTATTTCAAATCCTTTTACAGATTCAAAAATTTCTATTTAAAAATAACCAAGAATAGTGCAATATATACCAGCGCCGGAAGCAAATTAAGAATTTTCAATTGTTTAATTTCCAGAATATTAATTCCCAAACCAATAAGTAAAATTCCGCCCACAGCCGATATT
>JAIFNC010000311.1 GCA_020047935.1 Bacteroidota bacterium | reverse complement strand
ATGGCATAAGGATACTATCTTTTTGAAAGATAGTATCCTTTTATAATACGTAATATTCAAATAAAAATCCGTTTCATCCACGTTCGAATAAAATCAGTGTTCGAATAAAAATCCCTGTTCATCCGTCAAATCCGTGTCATCGGTGTTCGAATTTTGGGTAACCATTATTTTTTATGCCTTTGCAACCCTTCCAATCCATATTTTTTACTACATTTACGCCCTTAAAAATTTACTTAATTAGAATTATAAGCTATGATTCATTTACAAGCAGTTAATATTTCGAAAAGCTACGAAAGGCACAAAGCGCTCACCGATATTAATATAGAGGTTGCAGAGCAATCAATTTTTGGGCTGTTGGGCCCGAATGGTGCCGGAAAAACGACTTTAATTCGTATTATTAATCAAATTTCGGTGGCCGACCAAGGCGAAATTTTGCTCAACGGTAAAAAACTAACGCGCGACGATGTGGTGCGTATTGGCTACTTGCCCGAAGAGCGCGGATTGTATAAGAAAATGAAAGTGGGCGAGCAGGCGTTGTACTTGGCGCAACTTAAAGGCGTAAGCAAGCGCGATGCCATGCAAAAGCTTAAGCAGTGGTTTATAAAGTTCGAAATTGAAAGTTGGTGGGACAAAAAAGTGGAAGAACTTTCGAAAGGTATGGCGCAAAAAATACAGTTTATTACCACCATATTGCACGAACCCAAACTGCTCATTTTCGACGAACCTTTCAGCGGTTTCGACCCAATTAATGCCAATTTGCTGAAAAACGAAATTTTGAACCTGCGTAACAACGGCGCAACGGTTATTTTTTCGACCCACAATATGGCTTCGGTTGAAGAATTATGCGACAGTATTGCGCTGATAAACAAATCGGAAGTGATTTTAAGCGGAAACTTAGCCGAAATTAAAAATACCTACAAAAAGAATATTTTCGAAATAAGTTTCAACGGAGCTATTAATGCCGAGCAATTACATAAATATGCGTTTATTGATATTTTGGAAGAGAAACCAAACCATAACGGCACGTATTTAAAATTGCAATTAAAGGACAATTCAACAACCAACGATTTAATTACTAAATTGTTGCCGTTTGGCAATATGGCATCGTTCAACGAAGTAATACCGGATATGAACGAAGTATTTATTACTTTGGTTGAAAAAACAAACAGACAAAATTAATTTTCAAGAAACAACAGAATATGAATAAGATAGGATTAATTATAGAACGCGAATACATGGTTCGTGTAAAAAAGAAGTCGTTTATTGTAATGACTATTTTGGGCCCAATTTTAATGGCTGCCATGATAATTTTGCCGGCTGTTTTAATGAATATGTCTGATGAAACCGATAAAAAAATTGCAGTTATCGACGAATCGGGCACTTACAGTAAAGTTATTCAAAATACCGATGCGCTGGTTTTCGACTTTAACCCCGAAAACAAAGAAAATATTAAAGAAAAATATTCAGAAATGGGGTATTACGGTGTTTTGTTCATTCCTGATTCATTTACAAACGAATACCAAGTTCAGTTATTTTCCGACAAACAACCGTCGATGGGCATAAAATCGCATATTTCGAAAAGCATTGAAGCCGAACTTGAAACTCGTTTTTTAAACCAACAAGGCATTGATCAAGAAATTCTGAAAAATGCCAAAAAAGATGTTTCGGTTGAAACCTTTTTAATTAACGAACAAGGCAGCGAGCAGGAAAGTTTTACCGAAATTTCGATGGCTATTGGGTTTATTGCAGCCATAATTATTTATATGTTTATTTTTATTTACGGTGCGCAGGTTATGCGTGGTGTAATAGAAGAAAAATCGAGCCGAATTGTTGAAATTATGGTGTCGTCGGTTCGTCCGTTTGAACTGATGATGGGCAAAATTTTGGGTATTGCTTTGGTGGTTATAACCCAAGTTACCTTATGGATTATACTTACTTTTGCCATTGTACTTGTGGCAAAAAGTACTTTTATGCCCGATATAACGAACCCTACCCAAATAACCCAAACCATGGGGGCCGGCGAAACTGAAAAAATAATAACAGAACAAGCTTCAAATGGCGATTTTGGTAAAATTATGAATGCCGTAATGCAATTGAACTTTCCGTTGCTTATTGGTGGTTTTATCTTTTTCTTTTTTGGCGGATATTTGTTGTATTCGTCCATTTTTGCTGCCATTGGTGCTGCAGTCGATAACGAAACCGATACCCAACAGTTTATGATGCCCATAGTTATTCCGCTGGTAGTGGCGTTTATGATGGCGCAAAATATAATTCAAAACCCCGATGGCGCGTTGGCATTCTGGTTTTCGATTATACCGTTTACCTCGCCAATAATTATGATGGTTCGCATTCCGTTTGGCGTACCTACGCACGAACTTATTTTGTCGGGCGTAATTCTTATAGCAACTTTTATTTTTACCACTTGGCTTGCCGGCAGAATTTACCGCGTTGGTATTTTGGTGTATGGAAAAAAAGTTGGTTACAAAGATTTATTCAAATGGTTATTTTATAATAATTAATTGTATATTTGCTGAAAACTTGGAAAATAGCATTTTATGCCTAAAATACTCATAATTGACGACGAAATTGCAATACGCAAAGCACTAACCAATATTCTTACCTACGAAGGTTACGAAACTGAAGCGGTTGAAGATGGTAATTCTGGAATTGAATTGCTCAAAAAAAATGCCGTGGATGTAGTTATTTGCGATATTAAAATGAAAGGAATGGATGGGCTGGAAGTGCTTGATTATATAATTGAAAACTTCGACATTCCGGTAATCATGATTTCGGGTCATGGTAATATTGAAACAGCAGTAGATGCCATGAAAAAAGGCGCCTACGACTTTATCGAAAAGCCTACCGACCTTAATCGTACCTTATTGGCTATACGAAATGCCTTGGAACGCGACAAGCTGATTCAAGAGACCAAAGTACTGAAACGGAAAGTTAGCAAAACCTACGATATGGTGGGCGATTCGAATGCCATGAAACGCATAAAAGACCTTATTGAACGCGTTGCGGCAACCGATGCACGGGTGCTTATAACCGGCGGTAACGGTACAGGAAAAGAGTTGGTAGCACGTTGGTTACACGAAAAGAGTAACCGTGCCGATTTTCCTTTTGTTGAAGTAAATTGTGCAGCTATTCCGTCGGAACTTATAGAAAGCGAACTTTTCGGGCACGAAAAAGGTGCTTTTACCTCGGCTATTAAGCAACGCAAAGGTAAGTTCGAACAAGCTGAAGGCGGTACGTTGTTTCTGGACGAAATTGGTGATATGAGCCTTTCGGCACAAGCAAAAGTACTTAGGGCGCTGCAAGAAAATAAAATCAGCAGGGTAGGAGGCGACAAAGATATTCCGGTAAACGTGCGTATTATTGCAGCTACCAATAAAAATTTGCAGAAAGAAATTGAAAATCATACGTTTCGCGAAGATTTATACCACCGATTAAGTGTTATACTTATACAAGTACCGGCGCTAAATCAGCGGTTGGAAGACATTCCGGTATTGGCTGAGCATTTCTTGGATATTATTTGTGCTGAAAATGGCTACCCAATCAAAACTATTTCGCCCGGCGCAATTAAAGAATTACAAAAATGTAAATGGACGGGTAATATTCGCGAGTTCCGAAATGTAATGGAGCGCTTTGTAATTTTATGCGGTCCAACCATTACCGAAGAAGATGTCAAGAATTTTGTGTCGCCTTTAATTAAATAAAAAAAATGCTCGTTATTATTTAACGAGCAATTTTTTTACCAATACTTTGTTTCCTTCAAAACTTATACGCACAATATAAAAGCCTTTTTCGGCATTTTCGAGCATTACTTTTGTTTCGGTTGTATCGCTCGAAAGGTTTTCGGCTTTAAAAACCATATTGCCTATAATGTTCAGCACTTCAACCTTATGAAACGGAACATCGGTTTTAATAACAAAGTTATTATCGGTAACCGGGTTCGGGTATACGCTCAATTGAATTTCGGCCGGCACTTGTGCAATAGTCGTATTGTTGCTTTTGAAATTTTGTTGTTGCGCATAAATACCATTTATCATAATGGTTAAAATGCTTATATAGATTAAAATCTGTTTCATTGCTATAGAATTTTATAGGTTGAATAACTATGCAAGTATACGCAGATTTAGCAGGCAGTGTTTCGTGCTTATATTAAATTAAAGTTATTTAACACATTTTGTAAATCGTCCGGCGTGTCAATCGACGGGCTTTCGAAACCGGTTTCTTTAATAAAAATAGCATAGCCCGATTCCAACCAGCGGTTTTGTTCCAGTTTTTCGGCGCGTTCAAGCGGCATTTCGGGCAAGTGCACAACTTTCCTCAAAACAGTGGCTTTGTAGCCATAAATGCCTATGTGCTTAAAGTAATCGGGTGTAAATGCAGGGTCGTTTTTATCGCGCAGGTACGGAATAGCAGCGCGGCTAAAGTACAGTGCTCTGCCGTTTATATCAAAAACAGCTTTTACCGTGTTGGCATCGTCGGCTAACGCCGGAGTGTTAATTTTTTTAACCAAGGTGGCAATATCGGCAACGCCTGAGTTTAAAATTTCGCTGACAGCCAATATGTTTTCGATGGCAATAAACGGTTCATCGCCCTGAATATTAACCACCAATTCGAATTTTTTGCCGGTTTGGTTTTCAATTTCATTCAAAGCTTCGTTGCAGCGTTCGGTGCCGTTTTTATGGTCTACCGAGGTCATTATTACCTTGCCGCCAAAGTTTTCAACCTCTTGCTTAATTAATTCGTGGTCGGTGGCTACGTAGGCAGGCATTCCGGTTTGTATCGCTTTTTCGTATACGCGCCTAATCATGGTTTTTCCTTTAATATCAACCAATGGTTTGCCCGGAAACCTAACCGAAGCAAAACGGGCAGGAATAATTATTACTGTATTCATTCAGTTTAATTTTGAAAATAATTTGCGGGCAAAGCTACAAAATTTTAAACCCAACAACCAAAATATCGTCCACTTGCTTGTTTTCGCCTTTCCATTTGAAATAGGCCTTTTCAATGTAATTAATCTGAATTTCGAACGGTTCTTCCTGCAAATCGAGGAGCAATTCTTTAAGTTGAAGCCAATTAAATTTGCGTCCTTTTTCGCCGCCGAATTGATCGGAAATACCGTCGGAACTTAAATAAACGGCATCGCCTTTTTGTAAATCGAATGTATTCAAAGTAAAAGATTCTTTTTCTTTCGGATAAGCACCTACCGGCATGCGGTCGCCTTTAATTTCGATTATGTTATATTTTTGATTTGGGTCTGTGTCGTTTTTGCGTATCAAGTACATTGAATTATAAGCACCCGAAAATTCGAGTTTCATATGGGCTATATCAATGGCGCATAACGAAATGTCCAGGCCTTCTTTTCTGTCCGATTCGCGCGAACTCTGGTTTAGCAGACTTTTTAACCGAACACGCAAGCGGTTTAAAATTTCGTGTGGTTTAATATTGGGGTCTTCTTTTACAATATCGTTAAGTTGGGTAATGCCTAAAATACTCATAAATGCGCCGGGTACGCCATGTCCGGTGCAATCGGCTGCGGCTATAAGTATTCGGTCAGGCATTATATGCGACCAATAAAAATCGCCGCTAACTATATCGCGCGGTTTAAAGAAAACAAAGTTCATGGGCAACACCTTATTTACTTCGCTCAAATCGGGCAAAACTGCTTCCTGTATTCGCTTTGCGTAGTTTATACTCGACTGTATGCTTCGGTTTTGCCGCTCAATTTCAATATTTTGCTCTTTTAGCAGCGTGTTTCGTTCTTCAAGTACGTTTTGCTGATTAAAAAATCTGTGAATCATTTGGGCTATTTTACCAAACTCGTCGGTGCTTTTGCTTAAGTTTCCCAACGCCATATCGTTCGATGTGTTCAGCGTTTCCGATATTTGCAAAATTGGTTTGCCGATAATTTTACGCAACATGTACAAGAAAAATATAATAACAAGAACTGCCACCAAAATTAAACCGTATGAAAGTTGGCTAAGTGCTGCCAGTTCGTTTGCTGAATCGTCTTTGAATTTAAAATTAAGCTGTGCCGTATTTTCACCCAAACTATCGGTAAGTACCGAGGTTATAGTCAGAAATTCTTTACTTGCAGTAGCTTTTTCAATTGTATTGTTTTTTGAAATAGTAAGTTCTGCTCCAACAGCTTCCGAAATTTCTTTTATATATTCATCCGACCAAATTTTGCCCAATAATACATAGCCTTGCGCCGGAGTTTCACGTTTAATTAAGTCGGCTGAAGGAACTACATTTGCACCAATAACTTCGAGCAATTGGCCGTTGTTCATACAAAAGAAATGGCAAAAAGCTTGGTTGTTAAATAATTTTTCAATCGTCTGCTTTTCAAGGTTGAAATACGAAGGAAAAATATGGGCTTCGCCATTGTTTTGCCCATTGAAAGGGGTGAAATTTTTGAAGCTTGAATTAATATGGTCTTTTTCCTTGTTATAAACAATTACAAATTCGGTTCCGTAACTTTCGTTTAGCGGTGCAAAGTTGTTTTCGTAAAATTCGGCGGTGGGGTTGGCGCAATAATCTATCATTTCGTCCCAAGCAGTATATTCGTTTCTTATAATTTCGAGCCGTTCGGTTTTACTTTTTACAATGCGTTCAACAATAAGTTGTTTGTTTTTGAAATTGCTTTCGGCAACAATACTTTGCTGATTTTGACTTATATATAAAAACGTGCCAATTACCAAACCAAAAGCGGTAAGGGTAATAAACAGCAGAAACATTAATTTGGTTATTATTTTCATTTTGTTTTCGAATTAAATAAGAATAACTTTAGCTAAAAACTTTTTGTAAAGAAATTAAGCCTTTGCAATATACGAATAAATCCTGATTAAACTAACTCTTTTTTCTAAATAATTCTACGCTACAAAGTTTAATTATGTGCAAGTAAGGTAGTTCAATGTTATTTACCGCGGGTTGCAACCCCATAGCCGGTAGGGTAATAATAGTTAACTGCTTTGCAGTTTAAAAAGCATTAAACGTACCTTTAAAACATAAATTTTTAACTTCGTAAAGTAAAATTAAGTATTTCCAATGAAGTTAAATGCAAAATTTCGTTTAATAGTTCGAAAATAATGAACCTTTGGATAACCTACAATTAAGGCTGAAAATACTTCATTTTCGGTTGGAATTTTAAACAATTGCTTTAGCTCAGGGCTTTTATTAACCGGAGGCGCTACCAAATCGATAACACACGTACCCAAACCCGCAGCATGCGCACCAAGCATGGCATAAGTTAGTGCAATATGCAAATCGGTTTCAATTAATTCGGCTTTTGTGTTGGCATGAAAAAGCAACAGCACGGGCGCATTTCGAAGTATAAAGTCTTCGTTTTCACCCGTTTTGTTATTTATTTTTGTAGTTACAATAGGCATTACATGATTTTGCAAAACCATAAACTGCCGGTTGGTTAGTTTATGTTTTATAATTTGCCGAATAATCGGATTGGCTAATAATTTAGGCATTTTCTCATAAAATTTCATCATTTCGCCGGAAGCTTTAGCAAGCAACTCGTAGTTTTGTACGATACAAATTTCGGTTTTATGCGGCGGAAAACTAATCGGAGCATAAGATACCGTATTTAATATTTCCAGCAACAGTTCTTCGGGCACCGGTATATTTTTGAAACTTCGTACCGAACGTCGTGTTTTTATTAAATTATCGAACGTACCGGAAGCCGAATCCGGACTAAGCTCTTCAAAATCGGTATCATAGTCCAGCTTACTTTGCTGTACCGCTTTGCTTTTGCATACAGCCATACATTGCCCGCAAGCAATGCACAAATGCGTACGCAAGGGGTTAATTGCAATTTTTTTATCGTGCACTGCGTAAATTCCATTTGGGCAAACATGCATACACGAAGCGCAAACGGTACATTTATTGGTATCAATTGCAATATTTATAGTGTTAATTTCCATAGCGTTACAAATTAAAATTAGCGTTTTTGAGCTTAGGTATTTGCTTAGTAAAATTTTATTTGTTAAATTTAAGGCTAATTTTCGAATTAGTCAATTTTTCTAATTAAACTTTTCAATAAAAAAACGCAATGAAAAAGAAATTTGCCATAGTAATTGCAGGTTGCGGCGTATACGACGGTGCCGAAATACACGAGGTAGTTATGAGTATGCAGGCTGTACTTAAACATGGCGGCGAATACCAACTTTTTGCACCGGATGTGAAGCAACACCATGTTGTAAACCATTTAACCGGTGCCGAAATGCCCGAAACACGTAATGTTTTAGTTGAAGCTGCCCGCATTGCACGAGGCAAAATAAAACCGCTTTCAGCATTAAATACCGACGAATTTGATGCACTTATACTGCCCGGTGGTTTTGGCGTAGCTAAAAACTTATCGAATTTTGCATTTGCAGGTGCCGAATGCATTGTAAACGCTGAACTTGAGCAGGCAGTTCTTAGTATGGTTAAACTTAAAAAACCGATTGGCGCATTGTGTATTTCGCCGGCTATTATTGCCGGAATTTTGCCCGGTGCTATGGTAACAATAGGCAAGGATTCGAGCGATTCGCAAGCCATTGAAAAAATGGGAGCAAAGCATACGGCAACCGGCCATGGCGAAGTAATTATTGACAGTAACTACAAACTTGCCACCACGCCTTGCTATATGCTCGATGCTACTATTTTGCAAATTGCACAAGGGGCAGATAACGTTGTTAAGGCACTGCTGGAATTGATGTGAAATGCAGCTGATAGATTTGAGACAGGGGATTATACTAAATAACATGCTAAAAATTGAATTTGACAATTGTTTTGTAAATTCGTAAAGCAGAGGCAACTGAATTTCATAAGAAAAAACTTCGACAAAGCAAACGCTTTATCGAAGTTTATGAAGGTTCTTAGGTGAAATTATTTTGTCCAAACCGGCAATCGTCCGGGGGTATAGCCTGCTTTAGCTGTTTCCAAAGCTTTTTCGGCATTCGGAATTTTTGTTTCGGCAAGTAATTTAATTTTTTCGTAAAGTGGTGTAAATTCTTCTTTTACAATTTCCAAGGCATCCATCTGATATTGTGTAATAGCCGAAGTTGAACTGTAATGCGGGTTCATAACACTGCTTAGTCGGTCGTTTAAAGTCATTTGCATGGGCGGAACTTCTTCGTCGGATGCTTTGGCTTTTACACCGTAGAAAGCAAAATAAACGGCATCCAGTTCTTTATCAATGGCTTGCAATTCCAAGCCAAATTCATTGCTTAGGTTTGGCGTTTGCAATGCAGCCTGACGCAAATAAGCCACTTTGGTAATTAAATCGTTGGTATAATTCATGGTTCCGTTTACAACGCGAGCCACATCGGCAACTTTTAGCTGAAATTCGGTAAGCGCTTTACGGTCGGGTGCCGGCAAGCTTGTGTTGTTAAGCGGTTTAAC
>JAIFNC010000210.1 GCA_020047935.1 Bacteroidota bacterium | reverse complement strand
TTTAAAAAATTGGGTGGTCGCCAAGCAAACCGAAAATAAACACCCTGAAAACTGCCACTTTCCATAGAATGCACATTCACACTGAATTCCCGCAGCATAAGCTTCTCAGAAAGTTTCACAATAAAATTTTTATTGAAATCGGAAATTTGGTCGGTATCGAAATACTTTGCGCCTGTAATAGAAATTGGGTACACGTTCGTTATTTTATTTGTTCAACAATTGCCAAATATCACTCCAGCTAAGCAGTCCGCCAATGTTTCGGTCGTCAATATAAAAATCGGCATATATTTTCCTACTTACCTCGCCATCTACATAAATTTCCTCCGGAAAATTTTTATTTACTGCGTAAAAAATAATTCCATTTTCAGCGCAATAATCAACAGCATCTTGCAAATAACTACCACTTCGGTAAGTCCACAAAATTAGCCGGTGCCCTTGCTTTTGCAATTCGCGTAAGGTACTAAACGCAAACGGAATTTCAGCACCAATTTTCGGGTATTTATGTGCTACAATCGTACCATCGAAGTCGACTGCTATTACTAAACTTTTCACCATACTCTTTTTAAGATAAAAATACTAATGCGCATCTAACCAATTTTCTGCTACATCTGCCTCTACGGTCAATTTAACCGAAAGCTTTGCTGCATTTTCCATGCATTCTTTTACCAAGGGCTTAACCAAATCAATTTCCGATTTGTGTACATTCAGCAAAAGCTCATCGTGTACTTGCAGAACCAAATTCGACTTCAAGTTACGTATTTTAATTTGATTATACAATTCAATCATTGCCAATTTAATAATATCGGCTGCCGAACCTTGAATTGGCGCATTTATCGCATTTCGCTCAGCCACGCCGCGCACTACTCCGTTGCTCGAATTTATGTCTGCCAAATATCGTCGTCTGCCGAACAAGGTACTTACAAAAGCGTTATTTCTGGCCTCCGCAATGGCGGTATCCATATACGTTTTAACTCCGGGGTAACTTGCAAAATAACTGTCGATAAGCTGTTTAGCTTCCGAAACCAAAATATTTAAGTTCCGCGCCAAACCAAATGACGAAATTCCGTAGATAATACCAAAGTTTGCCGATTTTGCTTTGCTTCTCATGTCCTTGGTAACTTCACTTTCCGGAATTCCGTATATTTTTGCAGCAGTGGCTGTATGAATATCTTTACCTTGCACAAACGCCTCTAACATGCTTTCATCCTTACTCAAATGTGCCATTAATCGCAATTCGATTTGCGAATAGTCGGCCGATAGCAATAAATACTCGTCGGAAACCGGTACAAATGCTTTTCTAATTTCGCGACCGTCGGCTGTACGCACCGGAATATTTTGCAAATTCGGGTCGCTTGAACTTAACCTGCCGGTTGCAGCAACTGCTTGGTTAAATGAAGTGTGAATGCGTCCGGTGGTAGGATGTATAAGTTTTGGAAGCACTTCAACATACGTGTTAAGTAACTTACGCAATTCTCTATAATCCAGAATTTTATTAATTATTGGATGTTTATCGGCTATTTTTTGAAGTTCATCCTCCGAAGTTGCGTATTGTTGTGTTTTCGTTTTTTTCGCATTCGGAATAATTTTCATTCTATCAAATAAAATTTCGCCCAATTGCTTTGGCGACGAAACATTAAATTCGTAGCCGGCATCGGCAATAATGCTTTTTTCAATTTCGATAATTCGAAGGCGCAATCGCTCGGCAAAAGCATTTAATTCGACGGTATTTATAGCAATGCCTTGTTGTTCCATAGCTAAAAGTACGCGCACAAGCGGCATTTCGATGGTTTTAAAAACCTTATTCAAATCACTTTTCTCAAGTTCCTTAGCCAAAATATATTTAAGTTGAAGTGTAACATCGGCATCTTCAGCAGCATATTCCTTAATTCGGTCGAGTGCAATGGTTCGCATCGAGCGTTGTGCGCCGGTTTTTGAACCAATTAACGCTTCAATTGAAACCGGTTCGTAATTAAGGTATTTTTTCGATAAAAAATCCATACCGTGCTTGCTGTCAGGCTCAACTAAGTAATGAGCCAGCATGGTATCGAACAATTCACCTTTAACTTCAATGCCATATTGAAGCAACATTCCCATATCGTATTTTATATTCTGGGCTATTTTCAGGCTGTTTTCGTTTTCAAAAACCGATCTGAATTTTTCGATTAAAGCCACCGCTTCCAATCTGTTTGCGGAAACCGGTACATAATACGCTTCAAACGGTTTTAATGCAAACGACATTCCTACCAATTCGGCGGTCATTGTATCCAATCCGGTAGTTTCGGTATCGAAACAAAACTCCGTAGCGTTTAGAAGTTGCGTAACCAATGCTTCAATTTCGCCATCGGTACTGCAAACCATATAATTATGCGGAGTATCGGCAATTGTTTTGTGCAAATTTTCGAGTTCGTTTCCTTTTGCTGTTTCCGGCTGCGAAATTATATTCCCAAACAAATCGGTTTGAACTGCTACTGCAGGCTTTTCACCAAATTGCATCCGCTTTAGCATGTTCTTAAACTCTAATTCTTCCAGTACCGCATTAAGCTCCATCTGGTTTGCCGGAGTTAATTTCATTGCTTCAAAATCAATATCCAAGGGCACATTCAAATCGATGGTTACTAATTTGCGCGCCAGCATAATACGCTCTTTGAATTCAATCAAATTTTCTTTTTTCTTGCCCTTAAAATCATTAATGTTTTCATAAATTCCTTCAAGGCTACCATATTGAGCAATAATTTCCTTCGATGTTTTTTCTCCAATACCGGGCGCACCCGGTATATTATCCGAAGCGTCGCCCCACAACGCCAACACATCAATTACTTGCTCCGCACGTTCTACTTTAAATAATTCTTGAACCTTTTCAACGCCCACAATTTCCACCTCGTTTCCACCTTTGGCAGGTTTATACATCACAATATTTTCTTCAACCAACTGGCAGTAATCCTTATCGGGAGTAACCATAAACACCGAGAAATTATTTTGTGCTGCTTTTTTTGCCAACGTTCCAATAATATCGTCGGCTTCAAAACCCGATGCTTCAATAATAGGAATATTAAGGGCTTTCAAAATTCGTTTTATGTGCGGAATCGAACGTTTTATGTCTTCAGGCGTTGCATCCCGATTCGCTTTATACTCCGAATATAGTTCGTTTCGGAAAGTAGGTCCGGGCGAATCGAAAACAGCTGCAATGTATTCAGGTTTATTGGTATTAATTATATCAATTAAAGCATTGGTGTAACCAAAAGCAGCAGAAGTATTCATTTGCTTCGAATTAATACGTGGATTGTTAATAAACGCGTAATAAGCTCTGAAAATTAGAGCAAACGAATCGAGCAAAAACAATTTAGGTTTATTCATACTTATAAATTATCGGACTGAAACCACTCGGCAAACGAGGTACCGGTTTCGTGAAGTTTAGCACTAAACAAGGTTACATTGGCAGGCAATTCCATTTTCAATTTTTTTATAATGTCTATCAGTAAATTTTCGCATGTTGGCTGATAATTAACCACTTCTATTCTATCGAACATTTGTTTTACCGATTTTAAACTTTCAACAGGAGCTAAATCGGAAAAAACAACCGCATGATCGAAACGACTAATAATCAATTCGTTTACAATTCGTTTTAAATCGCCAAAATCGATAACCATACCGTGTTTTGGGTTGTTCGGATTATCAAGCGGCATGCCTGTTACCGTAACAAATAATTTATACGAATGGCCATGAATATTTTTACAAACGCCGTCGTAATTCCAAAGCGCATGTGCCATTTCGAAGTTAAATTCTTTAGTAACTCTTATATTTTGCATTGTCAAAATTTTCAATTGAAATTAAGCAGTAAAAGTACGAAAGGCATTGATAAATACAAAACTTACAAAAATAAAAAGGCAGATTCAGTAAACCCAAATCTGCCTTTTTTAAATTATTTCTAAATTAGGTAGAATAATCGGTACATTTGGAAACGCACTCGACTATATGACTTAAATTAGTATGCTTAAGCCAATAATACGTATTCTTTCCATCGCGCTTGGAAGTTAAAACCCCTTTATCTTTCAAAATACCTAAGTGGTGTGAAGTAGTAGATTGCTCGATACCAAGCAATTCGTGTATTTCGGTTACCGTTAGTTTTTTGCCTTCTTCCAAATAACTCAGTATCGCAATTCGCATTGGGTGTGCAATTGCTTTAAGCATATTTGCTGCTGCTTCGAGCTGCTCGGTTTTTAATTCTTGTAATTTCATTGGTCTAAATAATAAGTCTGAATTTCAGGGTTTAAGCTACCGCAATTAAAATGCAAATATATACATATATACACAACAAAAAAATGACTTAAATCATTTTAACCAATTAATTTGCAAATGAATTGAAAATAGGATGGTCGATTTTTGCAAATAAATATTACTTTTGAAGCCGCATAAAAGGAACACATGGTAAATTTAGCAACAATACAAAAACCGGTAGCTGCCGAACTCAAAGATTTCGAGCCGTTTTTCCGAGAATCGTTTAAAAGCGGTATTAAGCTTTTAGAACTGATTACTAATTATATATACCGTCATAAGGGCAAACAAATGCGCCCGTTGCTTGTTTTTCTTTCGGCAAAACTTATTCGTTCCGAAATTAAACAATCGACCTATGTTGCTGCGTCAATGATTGAGCTGTTGCACACAGCCTCATTAGTTCACGACGATGTGGTGGACGATGCATACGAGCGCAGGGGTTTCTATTCGGTGTTTGCATTATGGAAATCGAAAATTTCGGTACTGGCAGGCGATTTTATTTTATCGAAAGGCTTGCTAATTGCGGTTCAATATAAAGAATATGATATTTTAGAAATTGTTTCGCGTGCAGTTAAAGAAATGGCGGAAGGTGAGCTGCTGCAAATTGAAAAAGCGCGAAAATTAGATATTACCGAAGAAATTTATTTTGAAGTAATTCGAAAAAAAACGGCATCGTTATTGGCAGCCTGTTCGGAAGCCGGTGCAAAGTCGGCAAATGCCAACGAAAAAGAATTGGAAGTAATGCGAAAATTTGGCGAATATTTGGGCATTGCTTTTCAATTAAAAGACGACCTTTTCGATTATCAGAAAGTAAACCTAACCGGCAAACCGTCGGGCAACGATATTAAAGAAAAGAAAATAACCTTACCTTTAATTTATACGTTAAATAAAGTTAGTAAAAAGCAAGCTAAAAAGCTATTTACCACGCTTAAACGAAATAATAAAGAGAACAAAGAGATTGTTGAAATTATAGAAACGGTACAACTAAATGGAGGTTTGGAATATACCGAGCAACAAATGAACAAGTACAAACAAATGTCGGTTGAATGCTTAAACTATTTTCCCGATTCGGCAACTAAAACTGCACTAATTCAGTTGGTTAGTTACGTAATTGAACGAAACAACTAATTTATTTGGCTAAAATCGGTTCTAAAAATCTATTTACTCCTTCCAAATATTCTTTCTTCGCAACGAACAACAAATTGTTATGCTCACCTTGCAACGCTAACAATTGCTTAGGCACATTGGCTTTTGCAAAAAGTATTTCCGAATTTTCGAACAAAATCAATGGGTCGTTTTTGCCGTGAATAAACAGCTTTGGGCATTCGATTTTTCCAATTAATTCGGTATTGTTATAAGAATATTTAAGCAGTTGTTTTACAGGCAAAAAAGGAAGTTTTGTTTCTACTACTTTCGACAATTCGGCAAAACCGGATTCCAGCACCAACGCTTTTACCTTATACTTATTTGCCAGAAAAGTAGCGGGAGCTGAACCTATTGAACGCCCCCAAATAATAATATCTTCCGGTTTAATGTTTAAAAAACGAACGGCGTAATTAAATGCCGCTTCCGAATCAGCCAAAATATCGTTTTTCAAATTTATTGTGCCGGAACTTTTTCCGTACCCTCTATAATCAACCGCAAAAACATTCAAACCCAAATCGTCGAAAACTTCAAACTGTTCAATCAAACAGTTTAAATCGCCTGCATTTCCGTGCAAATAAAGTACAGTAGCTCGCGGTGCCGAACTTTCAATATACCATGCATTTAACTGGTAATTATTTTCGGTACCCACCAAATATTCTGTCTTTTTTATATATTGGGGTGCGGCAGCACAACCACTTTTAGCGGGGAATAAAAATTTTTCCTGCAAAAAATATACGGTAGTAAAATAAATTATGAAAACCAAAACAGTTCCCAAAGCCGCCCAAAGCAGATATTTAATAACGTACCAAACTGTTTTCATTTATAATTTATCGATAAGTTTGAAGAACTAAATTTCTTTTAAAAATATTTAATTTCAGCAAAACCGGGGTTTTCAATTTGCAGTACATCATTCAAAACGCTGTTAGCTAAGCTGCTTGCGCCAATTCTGAACAAATGATTATTTAACCAATCGTTGCCTAAAATACTTTTAACTACCGAAGCATATTGCAAAGCTACGGGCGTATTGGCAATTCCACCGGCGGGTTTAAAACCAACTTTTTTGCCGGTTGCTTTATAAAACGCCTTAATTGCCAAACACATAATATAAGCAGCTTCCAAGGTTGCTGCCGGTTGGTGTTTCCCGGTAGAAGTTTTAATAAAATCGGCTCCGGCGTCCATAGCTAAAATGGACGCTTTCCAAATTAGTTCCGGCGTTTCCAGCGCTCCGGTTTCCAAAATTACCTTTAAATGTGCGGGTCCCGAAACTTGTTTTAAGGCTTCAACATCGTTATAAATTGAATCCAAATCGCCATCCAAGGTTTTACCAATCGAAATAACCATATCGGTTTCTGATGCACCTTTAGCCAGCGCGGTATAGGTTTCAATTACCTTAACATCAAGAAATGTTTGCGAAGCAGGAAAACCGCCGGTTACTGCCGCAATACCAACATTGGGTGCAGTTAGTATTTGTTTCACTACGGGCACCAATGCCGGATAAACACAAATAGCGGCAACGTTAGGCATTCCGGGAAATTTTGTCTGAAAAGCATTCACTTTTTCGGTCATACCGGCAATTGCCGAAGGTTTATCAGTTGAATTAAGCGAAGTTAAGTCTAAAAAAGAGAAAAGTAATTTCAAATTTTCAACAGAATGATTAAAAGTAAGTTCGCTTACTATTTTTTGTAAATTAGCATCTAAATTGGCAATTTCAGTCGGAATAGGAAATTTGTCCAGTATTGCATTCGCTTTTGTTGTCATTTACACCTATTTTATTTCTATTTTTTGCAAAGATAATTATTTTGAATTCAATTGAAAAACCGGAAGCGGAACTCAATTAAATTCAGTTCAACTCAAAAATAATTTTATTTCAACTTCTTGTTTTCCAAATGCCTGGTAGCATCACGGTTGGTTTTCTTTTCCAAGTTTTTTGCCAACGCTTTTGTTAAATCTACATTGGTTTGGTTTGCCAAACAAATAAGTACGAACAAAATATCGGACATTTCGCTCTCCATATCGGTATCTTTGTCGGACTCTTTAAACGATTGTTCGCCATATTTACGAGCAATAATCCGTGCCAATTCGCCAACTTCTTCGGTAAGCAACACCATGTTGGTAAGTTCATTAAAATAGCGAACTCCGTAAGTTTTAATCCATTCATCTACGGTACGTTGAGCTTCTGCAATTGTCATTTTTTATTCTCTATTTTTCGAATCAATCCAAATAGTAACCGGCCCGTCATTTATTAGTGCAACTTTCATATCGGCACCAAATATTCCTGTAGCAATGCTTTTTCCTAATTTTTCTTCAAATAATTGAACCGATTTATTGTAAAGCGGAATAGCAATTTCGGGAGTTGCTGCTTTAATATACGAAGGTCGATTTCCCTTTTTTGTCAATGCATGTAAGGTAAATTGGCTTACGAGCAGCAGGTCGGCATTTATTTCAATCACCGATTTATTCATTACACCGGCATCATCACTAAAAATTCGGAGGTTTACAATTTTATTTATCGTCCAATCCAAATCCTCTAAGGCATCAGAAGCTTCAAACCCAACCAGGACAAGCAATCCTTGTTCTATTTTTCCTACAATATTTTCTTCAATTTTTACCGAGGCTTCACTAACTCTCTGTATAAGTGCACGCATAACTTACTTTTTTACCATTGTGCCCTAATTGTATAAACCGGGTTAAGTTCGCTTCCTTCGGTTTCAATAGTTACCTCGTGCTTTGGGTTGCCGGTAAGGTCAAGCGCTTTTTGTATCCAACCTGCAATACGTTCAATAATAAGCGATTCTTTACCACTAAAACCACTAAACTGCAAAACGGTATGTTTATCCGATTTTTCGATAACCACAATTTGCGCATCGTCATAATACGACGAAAAAACATTGGTTGCCCTGCCAAGCACAAAACCGGGTGCCGTAATCCGCAAGAAAATTTTATAGATTCCTTGCAATGCAATCTCACCGCTGTATTTACCTATTTCTCTTGCTGCCAAAGCTTTATTGCCACCAAACAATACTAAACCGGCAATTTCAGTGGGTGCAATAACGGCGTCATACAACGAATACCAATCCGTTGCAAAAATAGGATTATTTAAAATTTTTAAACTCTCGTAAGGCAAACTCTGAATCCATTCGTTATACTTAGCAGGGAAAAATTTTTTAATAAATTCGGGTGTTACACTTACTGCGGTTCCTTTTATTTTCATAGCGTTATTGTTATATTATGGCTTGTATTAAAACGTTACTAAATTACAAAAATTACTCAAACAAACCATAACAATCTATTTAAGCAACGATTCTAACTTTTTAATGTCGATAGCTATTTCTGCCACCGAATTATTTTGAAATAAATCGATTAATCGTTTACGCAAGTCATCTGAAAGATTATGCATTGGGCATTTGTGGTGGTTTTCTTCTTTACCGGCACAAATATTAAGTCCTATTAAGCATTCATGAAAAACATCTAAGCCATCCACCAATTCTACTACATATAACAACGAAATTTCTTCAGCAGGCTTGCCCAGAGCAAAGCCTCCGTTAGGCCCTTTGGTCGAAATTAATAACTTTTTTCGAGCCAACGTTTGTAATATTTTTCCTAAAAAAGGGGAAGGAATATCCAACTCTTCCGAAATTTTCTTTATTCCTATTTTTGCAGCCGGAGTAGCGTGTATTGCTAAGTATACTACCGCTCTTAATGCGTATTTACTTGTATTCGATAACATTGGCACATTTATTATTCTGTGCAAAAATAATATAAAATAGTTTAATATCTTAATTTATTTTACACTGTAATTATTATTTTCTATTGATTATTACCAATTAATTTTCAACGTATTCTCAACAAGAAGCTAAATCCACACATATGTTGTTCTAAATCTAAAGAAATTTTGCCACCAATTAAATATACTCCATGCCCGGTAAACGGATATTTTTTGAGTGAATTCGAGAAATTTACGGTATCGAAAAATGTGCCTTCCGAATCGAGAAAAGTCCCAAAATTCATTACATCGAACTTGGAAGTATAAACATATTTAATATGCACCAACAAACCCACCATTTTAACGTAGCTGCCTTTCTTTTGCAACATGTTTTTTGCCGAAATTTCGCCACGGAATTTTGTTTGCAACAAATCGAAATACGAAAGTGTAACCGGAAAGCCAAGCAATTCAATTTCGTCGTAAGCATCGGAAACCAGATTTTGCGGTAAATCGGGCAACACATAGTTTTTAACCGTTCCGCCAAACAAGCGCGGTTCGGTGTTTTTTCCCCAACCCTAATTAAAATTTGCAACTGCTCCTGCCCTATCTGCACGCGATCAATAAAATTTATCAAATCCGAAAAAGCACCGTTTAACTTTCGTTCCTTTACTATTTTTTTCGCCAAATCAGTTTCCAAATTCACCACATGTACAAATCCAAGTCGAATATTAATACCGTCGGTTGAAGTCATGTATTCGCCCGAATTTACACATGGAACAAACAATTTGCCACCATAACGTGTAGCCTCGTGTGCATACACCCAAGTTTGGTAAAAACCACCAAAGTTATTAATAACCGCTGTGTAAAACTCAACCGGATAGTATGCTTTTAAATACAAACTTTGAAAACTTTCCACCGCATACGAAGCCGAATGTGCCTTTGAAAACGAATAACCGGCAAACGACGCAATCTGTCGCCAAACTTCGTTGGTTAGCGCTTCGGAATAACCACGGTTGCGACAGTTTTCGAAAAACTTTTGCTGAATTCGCTCCATTTCAGCCACATGACGCTGCTTCCCTGACATTAGTCGGCGCAACACATCGGCATCGGCAAGGTCTAAACCGGCAAAATGGTGGCAAATTTTCAACACATCTTCCTGAAAAACCATTACTCCGTAGGTTTCGCCCAATTGCTCTTCAAAAATTGGATGCAGGTACTTCACATTCTTTTGGTCGTGAAACCGTTTAATGTACTCCTTCATCATGCC
>JAIFNC010000313.1 GCA_020047935.1 Bacteroidota bacterium | reverse complement strand
TTTATCGGCATTATTTTATTTTTTCATTTTATGCTTTTCAAATTAGTATAGCTGCTACTGCATATTATTCCACTAATTTCAAGTAGCAGAGGCATTAACAAGTTAATGTTATAAAATAACCCCAAACTATTTTGTAACTACAATTGGCATTCCTAAAACAAATACCATGCATAACAAACTTCCAATTCAATAATTTTAGCATTGACCGTAGAATGTTATCGTTTTTTTACAGCCTTTATTAACGCTGAGTTATAATAAAGGTTTATATACAATTCTAAATTGTGTTGTCAAATATTTTTTTACTTATATCAAAATTATGCACGGCATTAAATATTTTTTGCTTTTTTTGTAAACAATTACAGAAATGCTTCGTTAAAAATTAAACTATCTCCTCAATTTATAATAACTTTCCAACCATTCGAAGGGTTGGTTGAGTTGAGCGAATTATAAATTTTCGAAAAAACGGTTGTTGTTAATAGTATTGATATATGAAAAAATTTATTAAAGCCTTGGCCTTAACTGCATTTGGAATAGCAGTGAGTGTTAATCTGTATTCGCAAACAAGTGGCGATTACCGCACAAAGGTAAGCACGGGCAACTGGAGTACGCTCAGCACTTGGGAACGTTATAATGGTTCGGCATGGCTTGAGCCAACCATTGGGCAAGGATTTCCGGGCGAAAATACCGGTACCGAAACGGTTACTATCCATAGCGGACATAACATTACGCTCGATGTAACACCGGGTTTTACTATTTCGAGCCTAACAATTGCTGCATCATCTGTTGCAAGTTCATTGGTGCTGTCAGTAAATACATTGAATGTTACAGGGGCTGTATTATTTGGTAATCCTACCAATATTGCCGGCGATCAAACAATAGATGTGGGTGCCGGCACATTGAATTGCGGTTCAATTGATATGCCTGATACAGGAAACGATGATGAGGATTTGCTTTTAACCGTTTCAACCGGCTCTGTAAATGTAACAGGGAATTTTACCATGAACAATGGCAACCGCGCAAATACAGTATTTTCCGGAGGTGGTTCGCTTACCGTTGGAGGAAATTTTAGCGGCGGAGGATTTACCGCATCGACAAGCACTGTGATATTAAATGGTGCCGCCTCGCAGAATTTGAACGGATTTACGTTTAATAACTTAACTGTTACAGGTAGCGGAACTAAAAACATAACCGGTAATATAACCGTAAATGGTACCTTTAATTTACAAACCAAAGTCGCCACTTCAATATATACCATTAACTTAGGAAATAGTTCAACGTTAAGCGGTGCGCCGTTCAGTAGTTCAAATATGTTGGATTTGTCCGGTGGCGGCTCACTTAACCGAAACACAGATGCGGCAGTAGATTTTACTTTGGTTTACCCGATTGGAATAAATGGCATTTACGCGCCGTTCGAAATTACTTCGGTTACCGGAACCGATTATAATGGTTCTTTTAGTATTCAAGTAGCCGATGTAGCGCACCCATTGGCGGTGGGCAATGTACTGAAAAAGTTTTGGAGCACAGCTACAAATAGTTTATCAATCAGTAGCTTATCCGGAACACTTACTTATGATGATAACGATTTAATAGGACTTACTGAAACGGATTTAGATACATACGGACGACTAACCGCAGCCGGATGGCAGAACTCGGAAAGCGGAGTTGGTATAGACTATTTGAATAATCAAATTACTTTTACCAATATCAGCTTTTTCACCGGCGGTAACTCAAGCTGGACTTTTGGTGACGACATAGCATGTTTCCCTGCTATTACCGATAAATATACAGTTTCGGGAGGAAACTGGAATAGTACTGCCATCTGGAATGGCGGCACGCTTCCGGTTTCCGGGCAGCGAATACGAATATTGCATAACGGGGTAACTTTAAATATTGATGTAACTGCACTTACCAACATTGATTTAGTTGTTGAGAAAAACGGAAGGTTAAATTTGAACACAAACAGCATTACAGTTACCAATACCACAGTTGTACATGGTGTTATATTTGATGGAAACACGGCCGGTACAAATACCTACCATGGTGCCGTAGAAGTATATGGAACTTTTAACTTCGACCAGGGAGTAAATATATTCAATTCGACTATAGATGTATATAACAATGGTTTGCTAACCGATGCCAATAACAACGGTTCTACCGCTATTGGTGGTTTGGTAACCATACATACAGGTGCTACTTGGACCTCTACTTCCGAAACCGATGTAACAGGCATTGTTTTTAGAAACGGAATTTTAAATAATGGAACTTTTACCGCAGGTGCCGCACAATTTGAAACCAATTCGCAAGCTATTTCCGGCAGCGGTGTTATTTCGTTTGCTAACGATGTACGCATTGAAGGCGATATTACAGTAACCAACGATGTATCAAACCTTAACGGATTGATAATTTCCGGCAACCTAAATGGAAATGCCGGAACAGGTTTGGCAACTTTTACGAATAACGACAACCGTGTGTTTGATTACAGAGGCTCAAATGCTCCTATGACCACATATATACTCGATGCCGACCAAACCGGCAACACCGTTTTATATAATAGAAATAATGTACAAACAGTAAAAGCTGCCCACTATTTTAATTTGACATTGACCAATGGAAATACAAAAACCTTGGCTGGCAATTCAAGTTTCAATGTACTGAATAATTTAGTTGTTGCAGGGTCTACAACTTTTCAAGCGGCTGATATTGATGGCACGGGAACACTTACCGTTAACGGAACTATTTCTAACGAAGGTACGATTACTTTGAGGCGCAGTGCAGCACGCTACCTCGATTTGGTTTGTACCAATAGCGGCAATGTTATAAGCGGTGCAGGTACATTCAACCTTGCCAATCTTACGCTGGACCATGTAAACCCTAAATCATGGAATATTTCGGGTACGTTGAATATTAACGGAGGAAATACCGGAATACGTAACAACGCATTTACCAATATTGGCGGATATTTTTCAGCACCAAGCGGAATTCTTCGTTTTCCGGATACCGGTGTATATTATATAAATGGCTCCGGAGCTGTCGATTTATTCGGATTTACGGTTGGGAATAATGGGGTTACCCGTGTAATTATGGAAAAGAACATTACCGTAAATTCTTTATTCTCACTCACCATTGCCAACGATGTAAATGCACATTTAGATTTAAATGGATATAATCTTTATCTTTTCGGTAACTATAACCGTGGCAATAACAGCGATTTTAGAGGTCATGCCAATTCAAATTTGGTAATAGGTAATGGCTTTTCTACTACGGTAACAGGCACATTGGCTTTTGAAGCCGGATTTCAGTTGCTTAATGAATTGACATTAAATACTCCTTCTACTACCTATACCTTAGGTTCAGTGCTTACAACTACCTTATTTAATGCTATTGATGGTACATTTACGTTGAGCGGAAACTTGACTACCGCGAACTTTAACAATAATGCCGGAATCTTACAAAATGACGACGGTAATCGGACCTTCACAGTTAACAATAATCTACAGATTTCTGAGAACTATACCATTCAAACCAATAAAACAATTACTGCAAACCGAATTTTCACGGTTATTACTGCGGGAAGTTTTATTAACAACGGTACAACTGATTTGAATTTCTTTAATGGTACCTTCTATTCTATTGGCGATTTGCAATTTACAAACCCCGGCAATGTAACTTTAAGTGGTACAAACCCGGTTTCGGTAAGTCGAATTATAGTAAATAAGGGCACCGATATAAATAATATTGTAGATATTACCGTGCCGCTAACTTTGCTTACCGCAAATGCCAGCTATGGAGCAAATATTACAATTACAAACGGAACACTAAAGTTGTCGAGCGCAAGCAATTTATTGCCATTCTTTGGCGACAGAACTCTATTTAACAATACTGCAAGGCTTTGGTTAAATAATGCAGGCTGCTCGGTTGGCTGGGCAGGAAGTTTTGGCTATGGCCGATTTTCGGGCGTTTTGCAAGTAGATGCAGGAGCTTTTAGTATAGGCGACGGAAACGATTATTTTGAAGTACAAGACTTAGGACTCCTTATTATGAATGGCGGCACCCTAACCACCTATGGGCGTTTTACAACCGGAAACGGAGTTGCACCCAATAATTCGAATGTTACCATTACCGGCGGCGAATTAATTATCGACCCGCAACACACTGTTGCTTTGGCGAACAACGTACAAATAGTATATTTTTCGCCCAACGGCTCGGTAAATTTTACCGGAGGTAAGCTCATTGTAGTTGACCCGCATTTGGCGAAAGACCAAATTGGTAGGAATACAGTTGAAATTGGCGGAACATCGGCTAATAAAAACTTTGTTGGTTCAACTTTTCAATTTGGCAACGGCGTTTCTGTTTCCGACGGTAATCCAACTTTTCCGGGTTTTACCATATACACTGCTTCTGCCATGCAATTGGGAAATATAATTTTAAATAATCCGGGCGGAAACCATAGGCAGTTTGTAGGGCGAGATAATACGCATATTTATGCCAACAATGTAATTATCACAACCGCAAACGATGAATATCGAACCACTTCAACTGCTACCGGACGAATTTTAGACATCAAAGGCAATATGGTAAACAACGGTTTGTTAACTGCAAATGTAGCCGGTTCACAGCTTATTTTTACCGGTTCGCAGGTTCAAACCTATTCCGGTTCCGGTACAATCAACGGTACTATACCGGTTCTAACATTTAATAATACTTCGCCTACCGGAGTAACCTTAGAAGCCGCATTAGGTGCTACCACCGTAAACCTTACCGATGGCATTGTTTATACAACCGGCAGTGGGGCACTTACCGTATATGGCACAAATCCTGCCACAAGCTTGGTCGGCGGAACAACCGACAACTTTGTTGCCGGCGTGTTGCGTAGAGCTATAGGAGTTGTTTCGGCGCAAAACTATGTTTTTCCGGTGGGAACAAGTACAAATTACCGAGCTGTTGAATTATCGGGAATTACAACCACAGGCAGCGGTTCGGGCTTCATAACTGTTCAAGCCAATGCAGGCAGTACCGGCGGAACAGGCGGTATCGGATTGGTAAACCCGCTTATTGCTCAAAACACCTATTGGAAAATCGATAACGATTTGAATACCGTAAGCATTAGTCAGATTAATAATGTAAAATTGTACTATACAAAACCTTTAGCGCCTACTACTACCATTGGCCAATGCAATACAGGCATTGCCGGCGATTATTTACCAATAGGCGGCGAGCAAATAGGCAATTATGTGGTTACAAACCTTAACGCATTTTCGCTTACAGGTATAAACCCAACCGGAACTGCACATTTGGTTATTGCCGATGTAAATATGGGAACCACTTGGTATTCGTTAATTTCCGGCGATTGGGACAATTGGGAAGTTTGGACCCTCGACCCGGCCGGCGCCATACCTAACAACCCGGGTATGTACACACCTACAACTTCGCCTACTTGGGAAGTTGACGATGTGGTTATTCTAAACGGTAAAACTGTTACGGTTACTGCCAATAATAAAACAAACGATAACCTTACCGTAGAAGGACGACTGGAAATTAATGCAACCACCGGCCATTCGTTTAATAAAATACGAGGTGGCGGAAGGGTAATTCTGGAAGGCGACAATTTCCCGGCAGGCGACGCTTGGCATTTTTATACCAAAGGACAAGGCGAAGGAACGGTGGTTTATAATGGACTAAACTACAATTTAGGCATTTCGCGTTCTTTTTATAATGTCGAAATTGACTTAACCAACAATTCCAACACGCTTACTTTGTTAAACAACTATACAATAAACGGCAATTTAACCCTTAAAAAAGGAGTATTTCAACTAAACGACGACATTTCGACTACTATTATCAACCTCGGTTCATACGCTATACCGGGTACCATGCCTACATCGGGCAATTACCACAGTATTTTCCACCAATTTAGTATTTATGGCGATTTTACTATTGATGGTACAGTAAAACTAACAAACCTAGCTGCACCTGTATATAACCAATTTGCAAACAACGGTGGTGTTACTTTAAATATGCTGGGTGCTTCTAGCAATAAACTATATGCCCACAATACAACTTGGCTATACAATTTAGTTATAGAAAAAGGTATCGACAGAACTTATGAATTGGAATTATTTTCGGACAATGTGGATAATTTTGTACTTTTTGGTGCAAACAGCGTTGGTCGAAACCAAAGTGCCCCTTATTCTGCATCACATCCCGAAGTTCGAAAGGCTTTATGGATAAAATCCGGAACCTTACGTTTAACCGGATTTCATCATATACCTACCCTTTCGGAAGGCATGGATGTTGGAGGCAATGGCGACTATCCGGTAGGTTTTAAATCGAAATTATGGATAGACGGCCCATTTGTAACTTTATATACTACAGCAAGACTTCAGTCAGAAATACCTAATTTCACAACCACTGCCGTGGGGATAAACTCAGGTACAACCAATCAAGCTTTCTCATTGTACGGCGAATTTAGAATTACCGATGGTTTCTTTGGTACCCGAAACAGTGCAGGTTTTATTTTTTGGTCCGAATCCGATGCACAAGTAAAAATTGACGGTGGTATATCCAACGTTGCTCAATTTAGAACCGGCGGAGCTGCAGGCGGAGTAGCTTCGTATGTGCAAACCGGCGGGCAACTAATTGTTAGGGGCAATACCACTGAAGCCGGAGAGGTAGCTACCGGATTTCCAATTTTTGGTTTCGACGACGCAAGTGGAGTATTTAATATGTCGGGAGGCGAAATTCAAATTTTAGATAATACAACAGTAACTACCGGCGACTTATATTTACCTTGTGTCGATGGCAATTACTCCGTAACAGGCGGAAAAATTACTATTGAACTGGCAGGTGGCGAAAATTTTGAAATAAACAGCAACCCAAATCTTTGGGATTTGGAAATTAGCCGATTAACCGGAACTACGCAATTTACGGTTCAATTAATGCATGATTTAAAAGTTGCCAACGATTTTACTTTAGCTTCAAACACATGGCTAAACGTACAGAATACCGATGCTATAACCAACCATAATGTAAGCATTGGTCGCAATTTTACTATTGAAGACAATGCATTGTATGAATTTAGAGACAATACAACCACCTTTTATGGAACTGAAGATGCCACGCTTTATATTGGCGATATTACAGCTCTCACTAATCCAAGCTACACAGACCCTGAAGGGGCAACTGCATACGCCGATTGGGAGCACCCGTTTTATAATTTTGTAGTAAACAAACCTTCCGATAAAACGTTGTTTTTTGCATCGAAAGCCCCGGGCGATAACGGAAATACAACTGCTGTAAAAACACCAACCGGCGGAAAAAACACCAACGATTGGCGCAGCAATTTAGTAAAGGTAGTAAACGATTTCGAATTGCTTAGCGGAAGGGTCGATTTGGTATTTTACAGCCTGCGCCTTTACGATGATATAACCAACTATGGAACCCTTGCTGTAGATGCGTTACCAACGAATGCTATTGTTAGAACTCGAAAGGAAACCGTTTCAACAACTCGTGTAATTAAAACTACAAACAATGCCTATTTTGGAAATTTACGCTTAAATTCCGACAATACAATTTTAGAATTTACCAGCGATTTATATATAGGAAGAATGGAGTATAAGCATGGTAGAATGAATATTTCGAAATATAATCTAAAAATTGATAACCTGGTTGTTTCTTTTGAAAATGAAGCTCGTTACGATTTTGATGGCGACGGCAATGCCAATGAAGCAAACGAACGCCAGAAATTTAGTGTTGCCGACATGATTATAACCGACGGCACTCCTTCGGCAGGGGGATTATCGCTTTTGGTGAATTCTGCAAAAACCTATTACTTTCCGGTGGGCGTTGGTACCGATGCAACCGAGTTGGTTCGCAACAACTCTAAATTCACGCCCGTAGAACTTGTTATAACCTCGTGTCCAACGCCCGGATACATTACAGTGCGCCCGGTTGACCAAATATTGCAAACCACGAACCTAACCGGCGGCAATATACTAGATTACTATTGGCGAATCACTAGTGAAGGTTTTACTACCAATCCGGTTTTCAGTAACCTTTATATGCTAGCCGATAACCGCGATATTCCTACCGGAAATTTCCCTGCCGATTTTTATAGCGGTTGGGTTGAAGACGGAGTAGATGCAAACGCAAATAGCTTTAATTACGATCGGTTTTACGAATTGTTAACAAATGTAAACCTGACAAGGAATTACAATAACTACACGTTTAATACCAATAAATGGATTTGGTTTAATAATAGCGGTGCCGATGTACCACCCACCGCTACTTTTGTAGGCGGTAATTATACCGCAGGAGTAGCCGGACGATTTACCGGCGAACCTGCAATTTTCTATAGCCGATTTACAAACGGTTATACCGGCGTTTCATGGAATTTAGCATCCTCATGGTCTACCGTAGGGTTTAACGGTGCAGTTGCAGCGCGATTCCCTTCATCGGGCGATATTGTTAATATTGGCTATGGTGGAGGAGGTTTAACTACAAACCACCACTATATTATTGTTCGCACCGGGCGTACTGAAGAGTGTGCGGTACTTAATTTTGTTAAAAATCCCAATGCCGACCAGCGAAATGGCAGGGTGGCGGTTGAAGAAGGTTCAACCACGCTTTCGTCGATTGTAAATTTTGGAGAGGTAAGAGGCGAAGGCGAATTTAATGTATTCTTCCGTACAGGCAGAACCGTGCTGGTAAACGGCGATTTTGGCGATTTTGCAAGCAACATAAACAGTACATTTATGTACAAAAGCCAAAACAATGCTGTTCATACGGTTCCAACTTCGTTTCCGCGCGTGTACCCAAATTTATCAACCGAATTCGACGGTACTTTCATATTTCCGTTCGATGTAACTGTAAACGGATATTTGAACACATCCGGTGGAAATAATATCCGATTCAACGATGGCGCCGAAGGCGATTTCTTAATAAAAGGCGATATGAAAGTGGGCGGTTATCTTACCGGACGTATTTATTTCCCGGCATCAGGAACAGCACGAACAGTACAAGTACTTGGCAATATAGAACTTGGCTGGGTTCATGTGCTAAATTATCAAGTAAATAACAATTGCGAAATTTCGGTTTTAACCGGAGGTGCAACCAATACGGTACATACCTTAAAAGTAGGCGGAAATATTAATATTTACGGCGGAAATCAGGCCGGCAAAGACGGTATTTTTAACCTATTCACCAATAACACAGGCGGCGCAAACGTAAATTTGGAGTTCGTGGGCGAAAGAAACAATTATTTATACAATGCAGTAACCAGAGTTCCTTCACTGTACAGAATTATTATGAATAAAGGAACCAACCCAAATTACTCGTTTTCGTTAAATAACAACCTTAGTTTAAATGCCCCAACAAGCGGAGCAGGCATAGCCAAAGCCATTGAGTTGCAAAACGGAACCTTAATTCTTAACCACAGTGGTTTAAATTTAAACCTTACAACCGGCAACGACAATTTTAATATCCCAAATACGACTTCTTTGGAAATAAAAACCGGCCAAGCTAATGCTTCCGGCAACAGCGGCATCTTCCTCGACGGTAAATTACTTGTAAGCGGTGGTACCTTGAATATGTCGGGCGGCGACAATTATATTGAGTATTCATCAAGCGGAAATGCCGAATTAACCATTACCGGAGGTAATTTAACAGTCGGTTCTCAAATTCGGCGAAAAACTAATACTGAAGAAGGTATTTTAAAATTTATACTATCCGGCGGAACCGTTATAGTTGGGCAGCATTCTGCACCGGTAAACAATCGTGGGGTTTTCGAAATTCTTAATTCGGGAAGCAGTTTTACTCAAGCTTCCGGTTCATCCCTTATTATTGCAAATGCACAAACAAATTCAAATTTGTTTCCGAGTTTGTATTTGCACCCTCATGCATATTCGGTTAGCCCCGGAAGTACTATACAATTGGGCAATGCAAATACTCTTATAAACCAAACCATTGGTTTGTACAGCAACATTCCGCTTTACAATTTAACCTTGAATAATTCGAGCGCAAATAACCCAAAAGCTAAAGTTTGGATTAAAGATTTGCTTATTCGTGAAGACCTTAATATTTCGGCTAATACTGAGTTTAATGCTAATACTTGGAATTTAAACCTTGAAGGTGATTTGAATAATAGCGGCACTTATACCCCCAACGGAAATACAACTTACTTTTCGGGTACCGGCACGCAGCAAATAAACGGTGCAACAACCTTTTATAAGTTTGTTAAGGAAAACGACGGTAATTTGGAAGTAAACAGCAATATTATTATCCAAAACGAATTTCATTTAAACAACGGTTATATTTCCGACAATAATAACGAAATTACGATTCTTGGAAATGTGTTTAACTATGGCGAACATTTGTACGGAGGCAGCAACGATGGTATTATCTTAGGTGGTACCATTCAGCAAGTGCTTACTTCTACCGGAAAATGGGGAAAAATTACTATCGATAATATTAGCGGTGTGGTGGTAGAAACTACTTCGAACGATATTGTTATTAAAAATGCCGTAAAACTGGAACGCGGTGTTTTAGATATTGGAAAAAATTTACTGCTGATGCGCGAAGGCGCTGTTTTTGAACATGGAGCGTTTCCTTATTCGGAAGGAAATATGGTACAATCGAACTTGTCGTTTACCGATAACGGCATTAAAAAAATGTTTTTGAACACTTTTACCGGCGAATTTACTTTCCCTATTGGCTCATTAGGTAAGTTTACACCGGTTGTTTTCGATATTACATCAACCAATTCGGGTAGTTTGCGCGTAAAAGCAGCCAACGAAATGCATATAACAATTGTTGAAGATACCGAAAGTTGTGCCGAAAATATTGTAGATCAAAACAATGTTTTACAATACCACTGGACTATTGATGCTCAAGATGATTTAAGCGGATTCAATGCTTCGGCAAGTATGTATTATTACACCGACGATGCTAAAACGACTATTCCTTATACGATTGCCGACCATTATATTACCGCTAAGCTAATCTTAGGTTCGGTACTTTGGAATAAATACGATTACGACAGTTTTGACGAAGCAAACAATAAACTATTGTTTAGTTTTACAAATGCCGATGCTTCAAGTATGAATGGCGACTATACTGCAGGAGTTGAAGTTGCTTGCGGGGGAGCTATTCCGAATAACATTCCGCAGTATATTTCAATTGGCAGCGGAAACTGGACAGACGTGTCGAAGTGGGATACTTACCCGGTTTCCGGTGGTACAATACCTACCAACGGCCCCAATGGTGCCATAGCAATTATTGATGCAGGGCATACCATTTTAATGAATCAAAACTATTTACGAAACTATCGAACCACCATTAACGGTGTGTTGGATGTAGGTTCTTCATTTGCTCAGCGTATAGGAATAGCAAATGGTACCGGAGAGCTTTATTTGGAACGAGGCGACATACCGGCAGCCGTTTATGACGAGTTTATTTTACCAACCGGAGGTACTTTCCACTTTGGAGGAAGTACAAACTACGACATTCTGAGCAATTTCCCGGTAATAAATAACCTAAAACTGTCGGGTACTGGCGAACGCAGATTCCCGAACCTCGATATTCAGTTAAACGGAAGCTTAACAATTGCAGGCGGAACAGCTAAAAACGAGCACAATCGCAGAATTTCCATTAAACGCGATGCAGTTTTTACAGGCGGTTCGTTTGCTGCAGGCATAGGAACCAATGCTATTGTAGAGTTGAATGGTTCAACAGCACAAAACATTAACGGTACCGGGTTTACCGGCAGTAATGCTTTCTATAATTTCGAAATAAATAACCCTTATGGTGTTACACTAAACAGTGCTATTGATATTTCGAACCAATTGTTGTTTACCGAAGGAATTATTCATGCTACTTCAACAAATATTTTGCGACTTACAAATACTGCGCAAACCGGAGTTGTTGTTAATGCCGACGATATTAGGCATGTAAGCGGCCCTATGCAAAAAAATATTATCAGCGGGCAAAGTTTCGAATTTCCGGTAGGGAATGGTGGCAGATTCGGGAATATTTCGGTAATTAATACCACCGGTGCCACCAATTATTGGGAAGCTCAATATTACTACACCGGCTACGGAAACTATGCACTTACCGCACCGCTACAATACGTTACTCCAAGCGAATACTGGAGGGTAAAAGCAACGGTTTCGGCCAATGCCAAAGTACAAATTCGCTGGGATTCGCAAAGCGGTGCACCGGCTTTGCCTGCCGATAGACAAAACCTGAGGTTGGCACAATGGAACGGGTCTTCGTGGGTAGAAATAAGTACGCCGGCAAATATTACAGATTATGGTCAGAATGCCGGTGAAATCGTAAGTTCAACGGCAATTAATCATAACCTAACTAACTATTATACTTTAGGCAGTGTTTTGCTCAGGTCGGTAATTTGGACCGGTATAACCAATACAGGATGGGATATAACAACCAATTGGACACCTAATATTGTGCCCACTTCGCTTGACGATGTGAGTATTCCTACGGTACCAACAGGTGGCAGGTTTCCTATTATTACTACAGGTTATGCCGCTAATTGTAAAGAATTAGTGGTAAATACAAATTCAAGCATTACTATAAACAATGGCGGTAGCCTAACAGTTTGGTCTAATTATGCCCACAGCGGTACGCTTACATTAAAATCGGCAAGCAATAGCGGGGCTGCAGGTTCGCTTATTGTAAAAGGTAACATAACCGGTACAGGGAGTGCAAACATTGAACGATACTTTTCGGTACACGACCGATGGCAGTATATTACGGTTCCGTTCTCAAACATAAACAGTAACCGATTTACCGGCAACGCAACCAATTTTAACGCTAATTTCTATTCATATAACGAAAATTTCAACCTTACTCCAAATCCTTCAGGAGCCATTTATGCCAATTGGGAGTCGCTTTCGGCTGCTTGGACTGATGCCCACGGCGGACCTGGTGTACCTGTTGGTCTTACTAAAGGCAAAGGTTATGTATATTTAGACGAATATCCAAGGCACATTACTTTTTCGAATACTATTACCGATTTATCAAATGCCGATGTTGCTATTCCGGTTAGTTATACTCAAAATGATGGCAATTCGAATTATTTCGATGGCTGGAATTTAGTCGGAAATGCATATCCGTCGGCAATTGATTGGGATGCATTTTCGAAAACCAATATCCAAAATACGGTTTACTATTGGGACGGAGCAAACGACCGCTACGTGTATTACAACGGCAGCACAGGTACTGCAACCAACGACGGCAGTAACTCGGTAAATGGCGGTTCAAGGTTTATACCGTCGTTGCAAGCTTTTTTTGTAAAAGCAACCGCAACAGGCAGTTTTACTATTCCTCGAACCGCACGAACCCATAGCACGCAAACGTTCTGGAAAAAATCGGAAAGCGGCACTGCAGACATGCCAATCAAGTTTATTAAGCTTGTCGTAACAAAAGGTACAAAAACCGACGAAACAAACCTAAGGTTTATTGAAGGTGCAACCGACCAATTCGATGATGAGTTCGATGCATTCAAGATTTTTAGCTACTCAAATCCAAATTTGTTTAGCTTAACCGGTGAAATCCCTACTGCCATTAATTCATTGGCTGCTTTTAACGAAAATATGACTTTTAATATTGGGTTAAATACTTCGGAAACCGGAAGTTATACGTTGGCAATAAATGGCGGAACCCTTGATGAGTTCGAGAATGTGTATGTTAAAGACTTAAGCAATAACAAAGTTACGAACCTAAAAAATTCGGAATACAGCTTTTCGGTAACTACACCAAAAAGTACAAAACTATTCGAATTGTACTTTAAAGAACCTTCGAACGAATTGCCCAATAATAGTGCAATATTTATTCATGCTGCCGGCAAAACCGTGTATGTACGAATAAAAGAACTGAACTCGGTAGGAGAAGTATTAATTTACAACGCATTAGGACAATTACTTGTAAGTAAAAAACTTACATCGGACACCGAAGCAGTTGAAACCAATTTGATAACCGGTGTTTATTTGGTTAAAGTGCTCGCCGACGGAATTATTGAATATAAAAAAGTGTATATCGATTAATTTTTAAATTTGAACTTAGACTCTTTTTGAATACGGTACAATGCGTTGAGTAGCTTGACTGCTTAACGCATTGTTTTTAAATAATATAGAACCAAAACTTGTAATCTTTTTTAATTGAAGTTCGGAAATAGCTGTATTTACGGTCGAATTGAACACGGTGGCAGCAAAAAATAATTCAATTTCATTATATTTTTCTACTTTCGCAGCTTAAACCTTAAGCGAATGATACAAAATTATTATGGCGAGTTGGCAGCCTTGCTAACCGCAATTTTCTGGACTTTTTCGTCGTTGGCGTTCGAAGATGCTTCAAAAAAAATGGGATCGCTGAATGTGAATATTCTGCGACTGTTTTTTGCCAATTTCTTTCTATTACTGATTGCTTATTTTTTCCGAGGTCAGTGGTTGCCTACCGATGCAAGCATGCATAACTGGAGTTGGTTGGCAGTGTCGGGTTTGGTAGGCTTTGTTTTCGGCGATTTGTTTTTGTTCAAAGCCTTATCAATGATTGGTGCACGAATTTCGATGCTTATTATGGCTTTGGTACCGCCCGTTACTGCACTTATCAGTTTACCTATTTTGGGCGAAGTACTCAGTTTTTCCGAAATTATGGCTACGGCGCTTATTGTTTCGGGGGTTGGCATGGTTATTTTAACCCGCCGCAAAAAGAATGCTGCACTCGAAACACCCGTAAAACTTGACAAACGCGGACTTGTTTATGCCTTTTTGGGTATGCTGGGGCAAGCCGGCGGATTGGTATTAAGCAAATTCGGTATGGCAGATTACGACCCCGTGGCTTCAACCCAAATACGAGTAGTAATTGGCACCATAGGTTTTGCGCTTATTATAATTTTTAGCGGCAGAGTCAGGAAATTGTTCCAAGTATTTAAAAGCCCAATAGGGTTCAAAAGTTTATTCACGGGCACTTTCTTCGGTCCGGTTATTGGCGTTACTTTTTCGCTTATTTCGGTTAAGTTTGCACCTGCCGGCGTATCATCGGCACTTATGGCACTTACACCGGTTATAATAATTATACCTGCCGTACTTATTTTTAAAGAAAAAGTAAGCTTTGCCGAAGTGCTGGGTGCGCTTATTTCGGTAGGCGGAGTGTTTGTTTTCTTTTTGTGGTAAAAAAATAAGCGTTTAAAATAAATTTATGTTGAAGCGAAACTTAGGATTGCAAAGTAACTAAACCTTGCAACCCGGGTTTCGTTTTTCTGTTTTGGAAAATGCATTATTTTGCTAACTTCGTGCT
>JAIFNC010000314.1 GCA_020047935.1 Bacteroidota bacterium | reverse complement strand
CAACAAATTGCCCGCGATAGCGGAGGGCAATTTGGCGTTTGAAATAGGTTAAATGAGTAAAACCTAACGGCGCTTTGCGCCGATTTTTTTTTGATAAATTCGCACAAAACATTTATTCAATTCAGTTTTGGCTGAAGCCAAATTAATGGGTTAATTTACAACGGCATTTATGCCGTTGTTAGTCAAAAAACAATTTTACAAAAGAGTGTTTTCTGATTAGCCGTAGCTTTTAAGCTACGGTCAGAATTACAACCATAGTGGGCTTTAGCCCAAAATACAATATCAAGTTATGATAGCAATATACATATTTAAAGCGCATTTAGTCACACGAATTACTAACCATGCCTATATCAGACATAAAACAACATAAAAAAAAGGAAAAACATTAATGCAAATAAAAACATTTATTATCCCAATTTTCGACAACGGTACCTTTCAAGACGAAGTAAACAGCTTTTTGCGAACGCATAAAGTTATAGAAATAGAAAAACAGCTTATAAAAAACGAAAAATCGTGCTATTGGAGTATTTTTATAACCTATTTAGAAGGAACAAAACCGGGTAATGAGCAGTTTCCGGCAAAAAAAGATTATAGGTTATTGCTAAACGAAGAAGAGTTTGCACGATTTTCGAAACTTAGAGTTGTACGAAAACAAATTGCAGCTACCGACGGTTTACAGGTATTTATGGTTTTTACCGAAGAAGAATTGTTTGAAATTGCAAAGCTCAAGGAGGTTAATAAAAGCAATTTACTTACAATAAAAGGAATAGGCGATAAAAAAATTGAAAAATTTGCAGACCGAATAATAGCCGCTTTAAACAATGAAAACCTTGGAACCAATTGATTTAATTTCGCAAATTGCCAACACCGAAAACCTGCTTTTGGCATTTTATAAAGCTCGCAAAACCAAAGACCACCGACCCGAAGTGCAAAACTACCGCAAAAACTTGTGGCAAAACCTTGCTATTCTAAAAAACGAAATAGAAACCGGGAATATTAACGTAGGCAATTACAACTATTTTACCATTACCGACCCCAAAAAGCGCGAAATATGTGCAGCATCATTTCACGAACGTATTTTGCACCATGCAATTATGAACGTGTGCCATATTTATTTCGAAGAATTTCAAACAGAAAACAGTTTTGCAAGCCGAATAAATAGAGGAACTTATGCGGCTTTAGAACTCGCATCACAATATAATGCCAAATACCAATGGTATTTAAAGCTCGATTTTCGTAAATATTTCAATTCAATTAATCGCGAAATACTTATAAATCAATTATACGAATTGATACCCGATACACGAGTTGTGCTTATGTTTTCGAAAATAATATATTCCGACAATCCGGCTTCTGAAACCGGTTTACCGATTGGTAACCTTACCAGCCAATATTTTGCCAATCATTTTTTAGCAATTGCCGATAAATTTGCTCAAAACGAATTAAAAACAGTAGCATACATTAGGTATATGGACGATGTTGTAATTTGGCATACAAGCAAATACGATTTAATGAAAATTGAAAGAAAATACCGTAATTTTGTTCAAAACACCTTAAAATTGAATTTAAAACCGGCATGTTTAAATACAACTTCGCAACCACTTGCTTTTTTAGGTTACAAACTTACCGGTAATAAAATAGCACTGCTTAAAAGGAGTAAAAGCCGTTTTGAAAAACAATTGATAAAAAAAAATCGATTACTTGAAAAAAATGTAATTTCGCAAAACGAATTTGTTCGATGTGCAAATTCTTTGGTTGCATTTGTTAAACATGCCGAAACTTTGGAATATAGAAAAACGTTCTTCGAAAAAATAAATAAAGGTAATTATTGTATGGAAGCTCTAACCGTGTAATACGCGGCGGCAGTTGGAACAACCCATTGTTCAACTGCCGTGTTGCTAACCGCAACAACAACGCCCCCGGCAACCGTAACAACAACATTGGTTTCCGTCCGGTTTTAGTCCCTTAGCTCACAGCAAACGATGGAGGTCGTACTGCACTGAACAAATAATTACCTGCATTCCGGCAATATTTGTCGGAATGCCCTTTTTTAACTGAATTACTGAACATTAGCCATAGCATCGCTTGGAGCGAGACTATGGCTACAAAATAAAACTAAGCATAAAACAATTATGTCCGAAAAACTCAAAGCCTTTATAAATAATTACGTACAGCTATCAGCCGACGAATGGCAAGCTGTGTTGCCATTTGTTCAGAAACGAAAACTAAAAAAAGGCGAAATTTTTATTGCTGAAAATTCCGTTCCCGACGAAATTGCATTTACACTTTCGGGCTTCATGCGGGTATATTTTAACCACGAAGGCAACGAAATTACGCGTGACATAACTCCGCTTAACTCTTTTGCTACGGCACTTCCGGCATTTATTCACCAAAAACCGTCGTACGAAATTATTTCGGCTATTACCGATTGCGATTTGTTGGTTATTAAGAAAAAAGATTTGGAGTATTTGTACGACAACTTTCCAAAATGGGAACGATTCGGGCGCAGAATTGTGGAAGATATGTTTGTTCAAGCGCAATATCGGTTGTACATGTTTATAACCAAAACCGCCGAAGAGCGTTATTTGTACTTAATGAAAAACAATCCTGATATTGTGCTAAACGTTCCTATGCAATACATTGCATCGTTTTTGGGAATCACCAAGCAATCGCTCAGCAGGCTACGGAAAGGAATTTGACCTGATTTTGTTTTTTTGAAAATAAATGAATTTAAGCCTAAAACGCTGCCGAGAGGCTTTCGCCAAGTCGGCAGGTTTTTCGGATTATGCTAAAATTCAAACAGATTTATAGCTTCGGATATACTTTCGGAAAATCGGAATTAAACCTTCGTTCGTTTGGTCGCTCGAGCATATGCCCCAAAAAATCGTAATACCGGTCGCTAAACTGAAAGCTTTCTTCGTTATAATAATAACTTGGCAACGGGAAATTTTCAATTTGTCCCATATCAATAGTCGAACAATTGTATTCTTCAATTTCGCGATAAGCAGTTACATTGGTTAAAACGGGCATTTTTCCGTAATCTTCGCGTATAAGCAAATCGAGTACTTTGTCCGACAAAATATTGCAAAAGCGTTTATCGTACATGGTGCATTCGCCCGAACGCGCATAATAACCGGTGTTTTGCGTGCGTGCGTCGATGCCGGTGCGTTTGCGAATTTCTTGTGCAACCACACCCGAAATTCCGCCCAAATGGTTGTGACCGTATTCGTCCAAATCGCTGCTGGCACAAACCAACTCGGTATTTCCGTTTTTTTCGTTGTACCAACGGGTTCCTTCGGCAACCGCTATAATTAAATACTGTCGTTTGTTATTATAATAGGCTTGTTTCACTTTTTCGAAGAAAATTTCTTTGCGTTCTTTCGTCATTTCAACCTCGGGTATTAGGCAAAACGTTGCACCTCCAAAAATAGAACTTCCGGTAAGCCAGCCGGCATCGCGCCCCATAATTTCCAACACCATAACACGCGAATGCGATTCGGCGGTGGTACGCAACATAGAAGTAAATTGCGCAATATTTATAGCTGCCGACGGAAAACCGGGGCAAAGCGAAGTTTCGTGAATATGTTCGTTTATGGTATGCAAGGTTCTGGTTCTAATATCGTTGTCGATGGTTTTTGGGAAACCGATAACCGAAATGCCTTCTTGTTCATACAATTTTTTGGCAGCACCGTTGGTATCATCGCCGCCAATAGATACCAGAACATCAATTTTATAGCGTTTTAAGTTACGCATCACTTGGTCGGTTCGGTCTATGGGGTTGTTTTTAGTCGGGAAAGGGTTGGTTCGGCTCGAAAGCAACGCCGTGCCACCGTACCAACCGTCGTAAGGCTGTCCGGTTAAATCTACAATATCGCCCTCGCCCAATAAGCCTTTCCAACCGCGCCTAATACCATATACCGTGTAACCTAATACCCCGGCACGGCATTTTATTGCTTCAATACTGGCATTTAGCGCCGATGTGTCGCCACCGCCGGTTAAAATTCCTAAGGTCTTGCCTTCAAATAATCGTTTTGTTTTCATTGTGTTTGTGTGTTGGTGTAAAAATACAAAATTATTGGTTTAAATCCAATTCAAGCTGTTTTTTTCGTTTGATTTACGTCAGGGTTTTAAAGTAAATTTATACGGCACTTTTTAAATTGAAAAACAACCCAAAAAATAGAATAGATCGAAAAAAAAGTGTACATTTGAATAAGCATTGCAAGCATTTCGGGGGTAGCATTAATCAACAAACTAACAGATTAAATTTTTCAAAAAAAATGAAAAACTTATTGATTTTTGTTGCCTTCGTGGTTTTTACCTTACAAATTAAAACCCAACCGGCAGTTTTAACTCCCAATATTGGTCATGCTTCGTGGGCATATGTACTCGCACTTTCACCCAACGAAAAATACTTTGCATCAGGCTCTTCCGATTTTTCGGTTATTTTGTGGAGCATTGAAACCGAACGAGTTATACGGCAATTTACCGGACACAGCGGGCTGGTAAATTCGGTTTGCTTTTCGCCCGACGGTTTATCGATTTTGAGCGGAAGTAGCGACGGAACCGCTATTTACAGCGATGTGCTTACCGGAAAAACCAAATTGGTTATAAAATCGAATTCAAAAAAAGTAATGAGTGTTGGCATTTCTCCAGACAACAAAACCGCAATTTACGGAACCGACGATGGTAAAGTTAACATGGTAAGCTTGGAAACCGGCGCAGTAGTTTATGCTTTGGATGGGCATCGGTTTACCGTGTGGTCGTCAGTTTTCTCAGCTGACGGAAAAATGGCACTTACCGCTTCGGGCGACAGTACCGCTATTGTCTGGGAAACCGAAACCGGTAAAAAATTACTAAGCCTTAAAGGACACAAGCACGGAATAAAACAAGCTTGTTTTTCGGCAAACGACCAACTTATTGCAACTGCTTCATGGGATAGCACATTAAAAATATGGAATGCAAAAACCGGAACAATAGTAAAAACGTTAAGAGGGCATAAAAGCCGTGTCGATTTTGTGAGTTTTGTGAACAATGATAAAACGCTGGTTTCGCGTGCCGGCGAATATGCCGAAACAAAAAACGATATGCGGGTTTGGGATTTTGCTACGGGTAAATGTATTAGGATACAACCTATATCGGGCGAGGAGCTTTCAGGGATTTACCTTTTTAAAAATGCCGACTTTTTATTGCTTAGCTTTGGCAAATCGGTAAATTTATACGACTTCAAGAAATTTGTAATTGTTAAATCTTTCGAAAGCAAAGGCTGTGGAGCAAGTTCGGTGGTTTATTCGCACGGCAATGCCAATTTTATATTTAGTTCGCACGAAAACAAAATAAAATATTGGGACATTAATTATGCTAAGCAGTTTTTTACGCTTAATGCTTTTGGGCATGTATTCGATATGGACATTTCGAACGATAATACCTATTTGCTTACCGGAGGGTTGGGGCCATTCCAAAGAAATTACAGTTTTAAAAATTTGGGCCTGTTTAATATTAATTCACGGCAGCGATTTGACGATTCGCTTCAATGTTATGGAAGTGTTTTTCAAGTTCAATTTTTGCCCGACAGCAACCAAATAGCTGTTGCCAACGATTATGTATTGCATATGTCGGTTCCCGATGGAAAATTATTGCGAGCTTTTAAAAACCATGCTTACCCGGTTTCGGCGCTTTGTTATTTGCCCAATGGCAAGCAATTTCTTTCCGGCTCGTGGGATAAAACCATGAAATTAGTTGATATTCAGAATAATAAAGTCGATTTAACTTTTTATGGGCACACCGGTTGGATAACCGAAATTTGTACTACTTCCGATGGAAAAACTGCCGTTTCTTGTTCGCACGATAATACACTGATAAGTTGGGATTTAACAACCGGCAACGTAAAAAAAATATTTCGCGGACACACTAATTATGTAAGAGCGTGTATTTTATCGCCCGATGAAAAATTCGTTATTTCGGCGTCAAGCGATAACTCTATTCGGTTTTGGGATATGAATTCGGGTACAGAAATTAAAAAACTAACAGGCCACTTTAGCGAAATACTGGACCTTGATATTTCAGCAAACAAAAAATTTTTGGTAAGCGCAAGCGGCGATGGCACGGTAAGGTTTTGGAATTTGGAAACCGGTAAAGAAATAATTATGCTGTTGGCTTCGCTTAATACCGACCAATGGATTGCCATAACCCCCGATGGATACTGGGATGGCTCGCCCGATTGTTCGAACTTAATTTCAATGGTTTTGGGCATGAATGTTTTTTCGATTGAACAGTTTGCCATTAAAAACAACCGACCCGATTTAATTTTGGAACGATTGGGTTCTGCCGACCAAGACCTTATAAACCATTACAATTACCGATACAAAAAACGCTTGCAAAAACTGAATTTATCCGCCGAACAACTCGACAGCAGTTTGCATGTTCCGGTTTCAAAAATTACTAATATTGTTCAACAGGCAAAATTGCTTACGCTTAATATAGAACTGTCCGATTCTGTTTTTCAACTAAAAACTTACCATGTTTTTGTAAATAATGTACCTGTTTATGGCGCAATTGGCAAAAGCACTTCAGGAAATACGCAAAAAGTAACCGAAATCATAGAACTGACCACCGGAACCAATAAAATTGAAGTTTCGTGCATTAACGAAAAAGGAACCGAATCCTACCGTGCTTTAACATCCGTTTTATATGAGAAACCAACGATTTCGAATTTATATTACCTCGGTTTTGGAGTTTCGACCTACGAAAATGCACAATTAAATTTAAGTTATGCACATAAGGATGCGTTAGATTTAGAACAAGTTTTTTTGAAAATGAAAGGGCGAAAATATACCGAAGTATTCACCAAAATATTGATAAACGAACAAGTTACAATTGAAAATATAAAAAAAGCCGGCGATTTTTTGAAAAACGCAAAACCCGACGATGTTTTTGTACTTTTTATTGCCGGACACGGAATGCACGATACCGACGAAAATGCAACCTATTATTATTTAACTTATAACACAAAATTAGATAGATTGTCCGAAACAGCCGCCAATTTTGAATTGATTGAAAGCTTACTGCAAGGCATTGCTCCACGTAACAAACTTTTTTTAATGGATGCTTGCGAATCGGGTGAAATAGACGAAGAGCAATCGGTACAATATTTGGCAACTGCCGGAAGTCGTGGTCTCAAATCGCGTGGATTTATTCCAACAAACCAACAACAAATTGCACCAAAAAGAAGCTATTTGCACCAAAAAGACCGCTATATTTATAACGATTTGCTTCGAAGGTCGGGAGCTATCGTATTTTCATCGTCAAAAGGCGGCGAACTTTCGTACGAATATTCCGATTTGGAAAACGGCTTATATACAGAGTTTATAATTAAAGCATTAACCACTCAGGAAGCCGATTCGGACAAAAATGGAGTAGTTTCAATTGACGAGCTGCGAACCTACGTAACTGCCCAAGTAGCAAAAGCTAGCGTCGAAGCGCAACACCCAACGGTAGACCGCGATAACTTATTTGTGAAATTCGGCTTTGGAATAAAATAAGGGAATGCGATAATTTTGTAATATGGAAATCTGATAATTTGATATTGCGAAACAACGCATCAAAAAAAGCAATTTGTTTTCTTTTTTTAATAGAAAACAAATTGCTTTAAAAGTAAATATCTTTTAACCAAAAAATTAAAGTTCCGAAGTAAACCTGAAATCAACTTTCGGATAATTCGATTGTGCCATTTGTAAGGCATATTGCGAATCGGCAATAAAAACATCGCGTCCGTGCTTATCAACCGCCATGTAGGCTTGTTTCTTATGTTTTAGGTCTTTCATATCGGCATCGGAACCGGTAACCCAGCAAGCTTTGTACACGGGCAATTGCTCGTAGCGTGCGGTGGCGTTATATTCGTGCTTTAGGCGGTATTCAATTACATCGAACTGCAAAGGACCAACGGTACCAATAATTTTTCGTCCGTTCGAGTTTTTTGTAAAAAGCTGTGCCACCCCTTCATCCATAAGTTGGTCTACACCTTTTGCTAATTGCTTCGATTTCATTGGGTCGCCATTTTCAATATAACGGAAAAATTCGGGCGAAAAGCTTGGCAAACCTCTGAAATGTATTTTTTCGCCCGAACTGATGGTATCGCCGATTTTAAAATTTCCGGTATCGTGCAAACCAACAATATCGCCGGCGAAAGCCTCGTCGATAACCGATTTTTTTGAAGCCATAAAAGCTGTTGGCGAACTGAATTTGAAAGTTTTGCCGGTGCCGGTATGCATGTAGTTGGTATTTCGTTCGAACATGCCCGAAACCACTTTTACAAACGCTATACGGTCGCGGTGGTTGGGATCCATGTTGGCATGAATTTTAAACACAAAACCGCTAAATGCTTCTTCTTCAGGTCGTACCAATCGCTCTTCTGCTTGTTTCGGCTGCGGTTTTGGTGCAATTTGAATAAAGCAATCCAATAATTCCTTCACTCCAAAATTATTTAGCGCACTGCCAAAAAACACCGGCGAAACCTCGGCTGCTTGGTAACTTTCAACCGAAAATTCGGGATAAACTCCGTGTACCAATTCGTAGTCGGCAAGCAGTGCTTTTGCTGCACGTTCGCCAATAAACGGAATAAAAGTTTCCTCGTCGAAACCGGTAATTTCAATGGGCTTTTCGGCGCGGTACTTATCGGTATCGGCAAAAAAGAACAGTTTTCTTTCGAATAAGTTATACACGCCTTGCAAGGTTTTACCCATACCTATTGGCCAACTTAGCGGATGAACTTTTATGCCTAATTTTTGTTCAATTTCGTCTAACAATTCAAAAGCATCTAAGCCTTCGCGGTCGAGTTTATTAATGAAAACAATAATGGGAATTTTGCGCATACGGCAAACGGCAACCAGTTTTTCGGTCTGTTCTTCAACACCTTTTGCTACGTCAATAACCACAATAACACTGTCTACGGCGGTTAGGGTTCGGTAGGTATCTTCGGCAAAGTCCTTGTGTCCGGGTGTGTCCAGAATATTAATTTTTACCTCATTATATTCAAACCCCATAACCGATGTAGCTACCGAAATACCGCGCTGGCGTTCAATTTCCATAAAGTCGGAAGTGGCACCTTTACGAATCTTGTTCGATTTAACGGCACCTGCCTCGCGAATTGCGCCGCCAAAAAGCAACAATTTCTCGGTTAAGGTTGTTTTACCGGCATCGGGGTGCGAAATAATGGCAAACGTTCTTCTTCTGTCAATTTCAAGTTGTAAACTCATGAATGCTTCAATTTTAAGCGTGCAAAAGTAGTATTTTTTACAGAATAAGAAAAATTAAAACCCTCTAAACACAATATAGCGTTTAACTCAATCAACGATTCTTTAATTAAGTTGCCTATATGTTTTATATCGTGGTCTAAGCCTACCGAAAAGCGCAACAAACCGGGCGACAAACCCATTTCGTGCTGGGTTTCCAATGGTACTTCCGACGAAGTGCTGCTTCCCGAATTGCTGAACAAGGTGCGGAAATAGCCTAAACTTACCGCCAAATAGCCCACGCCTTTTGCCTGCATGGTTTCCATCAGTTTCGAAGCTCGTTCTGCAGTTTCCATATCAATTGAAACCATGCCGCCATAACCAAATTCCGGATTCATAAGCCTGTTCATTACCGCAAAATCTTTATGGGTTTCGAATCCGGGATAGTTAATTTTCAGACCCAAATCGCGCATATATTGGGCCAAATAAGCAGCATTTTGACTGTGTTTTTGCATACGAATATGCAAGGTATGTAAGTTCTTTAAAATGCTCGAAGCACGCAGCGGGTCAAGTACCGGACCTAAAAGCATCGAAGTACCGGCGTTCAAATCAATCAGCGAATTGATAAATTCGTTCGAAGCACAAATAGCACCGGCTACGCAGTCGTTTTTACCGTTAATAAATTTGGTCATGCTATATACAACTATATGAGCACCAAGTTTATGAGCAGAAATCATGAGCGGTGTAAAAGTATTATCAACCACTAATTTAATATTGTGGGCATTTGCAATTTCGGCCAGGGCCGGAATGTCCGAAATACGCAGCAATGGGTTAGTCATTGATTCAGTATAAATAAGCTTGGTGTTGGGCTTAATAGAATCTTTTACTTGCTGTAAGTTAGTAATATCGACTAAAGTTACCGTAATGTTGAATTTTTGCAAATAATTAGCAAAAAAAGCATAGGTACCGCCATAAATGGTGCGACTGGCAACCAAGTGGTCGCCGGCATTGCAAAGTTGTAAAATTACGTTGGTAATAGCTGCCATACCCGAACCGGTAACCCAACCGGCTTCGCTGCCTTCGAGAGCTGCCATGGCATCGGCCAAGTACTTGTTCATAGGGTTCCAATGACGCGAATATAAGAAACAACCTTCGGTTTTACCTTCAAAGGTATCGGTCATGGTTTTTGAACCTAAAAAAGTAAAGGTTGCCGAATCGGTTATCGATGGGTTTACACCGCCAAATTCGCCGAATTGTTTTAATTCGAAAAGTGCTTTTGCAGAATCGTGTACCATAGGTGTTATTGTTTTAAATTGTGTTATAAATTTGCATACAAAGTTACAGTTTGTTCGTTTTATTATGTAAAAAAGTAAAATATTTCGTATTATTTCAATTTTCTCTTTATATATTTTATGTTTTTTCAAAAAAAACGTATTATTTTGTTTTTTATATGGTCATTTCAATCTGCATCACTTTCAGATTGTTATACTACTGAAAATAAACTAATTACAATAAATTTTCACCATGAGAAAGATTAATAGTGCTAATAATCAGTTAGATGACATGGATAGAGATATTTTAAAAATGCTGATAAAAAATGCGCGTGTGCCTTTTTTAAATATTGCCAAAAAATGCAAAATTTCGGGCGCAGCTGTGCATCAGCGTTTCAGGCGCATGAAACAAGCCGGAATTATAGGCGATTCGCATTTCAAATTAAACCCGAGCGCATTGGGTTACACCACGTGCTCGCTTATTGGGTTGCAATTTCAGATTACCGATGTAGGGAAACACGAAGAAATTTTCAATAGAATAATACGAATACCGGAAGTAGTTGAATGTTACCATATTACCGGCAGATATTCGCTATTTATAAAAGTATATACCAAAGGCAATGAAAGTTTAAAACGACTTATTATTGACCATTTACAGTCGATTCCGGAAATAACCAATACCGAAACCTTTATTTCGCTCGACGACGGTTTTATTCGCCAATTGCCAATTGATTAATAAATAGCAACTTCGGTAGGAGTGCAGCAAGCAAACCGATATACGATTTCGACCGCATAAGCATCGAATTACATGTTTTTTTGTATAAACAACTACATGAACCCGTAAATTGCATCCGTACAAACATTTTAAAACACCTCGTATTTGGTCGGTTGTTTTTTGTTGCTTTCTTTGATAATAAACAAATTTAAGTCGTTGCCTTCGTTCGAACTACCATAAGCATGCGCCCCAAACAGAAATATTTGTTCGGGATGGTAATTCCATACAACTCACGTTACAATTACATTTACTTTTGCTTGAGTAATCATTTTTTTGCTGCAATATGCTTACAAATTTGTTTTTAAATTCGAGTTTAAAAATTGAAAGCCCTAAAATAGGTACCGCACATTGAAATTGCATTTTCAAGGCTGAATTTTCGGCATGATTGCACTAATATTTTTTTTACGAAATAATAGGATTAATAGGCGCTAAAAAAGTACTTTTGAAACAGAATTTTCAATGTTTCAAAATAAAACATGTACCATGAAAACTTATTTACCTTTTTTATTGTTCTTAATTTTTTTTGTTGAAATGAATGCCCAAAACCGCGTAACGGGCAATGCCTATGCTTCGCGAAGCGAAGTAATAGCCCAAAACGGCATGGCTTGCACCAGCCACCCGCTGGCAAGCCAAGTGGCTATTGATATTTTGAAAAAAGGCGGCAACGCCATTGATGCCGCCATTGCCGCCAATGCTGTATTGGGGCTTATGGAACCTACCGGCAACGGAATAGGCGGCGATATTTTTGCCATTGTTTGGGATGCCAAAACCCAAAAGCTGCATGGTTTAAACGGCAGCGGTCGTTCGCCGTACAACTTGACTTTGGAGTATTTCAGAAAAAATAATATTACCAAAATTCCGTCGCACGGGGCGCTGCCGGTTTCGGTGCCGGGCTGTGTCGATGGTTGGTTTGAGTTAAATAAGAAGTTCGGCAGCCTGAAAATGTCCGAAATTCTTGCGCCTGCGGTTGATTATGCACGTAAAGGCTTTCCGGTTACCGAACTGATTGCTTACTATTGGCAAGGTTCAACTCGTTCGCTCTCAAAATACCCGAATTTTGTTGAAACCTATACTCTAAACGGAAAAGCACCCGAGAAAGGCGATATTTTCAAAAATCCGTATTTGGCAAATACCTTGGAAAAAATTGGAAAAGAAGGTCGCGATGCCTTTTATAAAGGCGAAATGGCAAAGGTTATGGCAGAGTTTATACAATCGCAAGGCGGTTTTTTAAGCGAGCGCGATTTGGCTGAGCATACTTCCGAATGGCTTGAACCGGTTTCGAGCAACTACCGAGGCTACGATGTTTGGGAACTTCCGCCCAACGGACAAGGTATTGCAGCGTTGCAAATTCTGAACATTTTGGAAGCTTACGACATAGCCAACATGGGTTTTGGAAGTAAGGAATACATCCATTTGTTTACCGAAGCAAAAAAACTGGCGTTCGAAGATCGTGCAAAATATTACGCCGACCCGGCTTTTAGCAAAATTCCTACTGCCGAACTTATTTCGAAAGC
>JAIFNC010000137.1 GCA_020047935.1 Bacteroidota bacterium | reverse complement strand
AAAAGCGTAATTCTATTTTTTAATCCATTGATTATCAACATTGTTTTTTTATTATTGCTGTTTTTTTTATTTTTATCGGACAACAATGATTGGAAATAGTAAAAATATGGTTCTATATCGATTTTAATATTCAATTATTTTTGATTGTTTGTTTTTCTTGCTTTTCCAAGACTACGAATTGTTTCTTCTTTTTCTACTAATTTTGCTTTTAGGATTTCCACTTCATTTTTTAAATCGTCGCAATTACTTTTTTTGAGATTATTTGGATTTATTGCTTTCAATTTTTCTAATATTAAAATTGTATCTTTTAATTCTCGCTCGAATTCAGGTTTTTCCAAATTATAATGACTAAACGGGTTCATAACCAAACCTCTATACATAGCTATTTCATTTACTAAACCGGAATCAATATTAGTTTGTTTAGCAATTGCTTCCCAAAAGTCATTCGTATCATAGTCTTTTGGATTAAAATAGTATGGAACACATAACTTCTTCGAAATACATATTTTTTTAATTAAGCGCTCAAATTCTGTTCTGATATATATTGCTGAAGCTTTATAGTCTTTTTCGGAAAGATAATATTTTGCTTTATCAATGTACGTTTCGGTATTTTTAATTATAGGTACTTCAAAATCTTCGTTTTGTAATTTTTTTGAATAAATTTCGATATAATTCCAATCGCTATCACCGAAACGATTTTTTACCAATTCGAACCAAACTTTATCGTAGGTAGTCATAATTACTTGGAAACGCTGGTTTTCTTCTACATCTACAAAATATTTTAGAATAATATCCAGTAACGGTAAACGGTTGCTCATATCGAGACCGATTAATAAATCGTCCAAAACTAGTACTTTTAAAGTTTCGCCGGTTGGATTTACCCTAACAGAGGCCAAGTACAAACTAATTGCTAGAGCAGAAAGCCTTGCTTCATTTAAGAAAAACTGATGCCTAGGAATAGATTTATTTAAGAAATCGATTTGCAATCCAATTGATGTATTGGTAAACTCTCTTCTTCTAAAATATTTTACACCTGTACACACCAATTTAATTCTAATATTCAAATCAAATTCGGCTAAAAAACTATTTGTATCCGATTCAATATCGGCAAGTAATTGAATTAAGCCTGAATTGAATTGTTTAATTAACGCTTTCGTTTCTTTTACAATTCGTATAGTTTGCTTTAAATCATTGGTTCTAGAATAAATTTCTTCCCATTCTTCCCCAATTATCTTTTTAGAAAAACGATTGTGAGCGTTATAAAGAATCTCTTGAATTAAAATATCGAATAGATTAACCTCTTCCACATGAGTTAAATGGGTACGTAATAAACTCCTGTAATCAAAAAAACCTTTAATTTTATTTGCATTTCTTATAATATCGATATTTTTTCCTTGCACACGCCCTTTTTCTTTAGTCAAAATGAATTGACTTGTAGTATTCTCATCAGATTCAGATATTTTTAATGCTATGCTTGCAGTATTCTTCTCAAGTTCCGGAATAAATATATTTTCTTCTATTGAAATTTTATCAATTGAAGATTTGAAAAAATCACGCAAAGCAGTGTATAATGAACTTTTACCGCTCCCGTTTTCACCGTAAACCATAAGGTTCTTGCCTGTTTCGCCTAAGTCTATTGTGTGCTTGCCGTAAAAAGCTCGGTAGTTATTAATTTCTATTTCGGTTATTCTCATTGTTTTCCTTCAATTAATGCTATTTCGGGTATGGTGTTCATATAAAATAAGTTTACCCTTACCGGGTGTTCTTTTGCATTTAAGCGATTAAATACCGTTTGTATAATATCCATTTTTTCGTCGGTACTCATGGTTTCAGTAAGTTCAGGCAGCTCGCCCAAGTATTGCATTATTTCGCGCTTATGGTCTTTTAGCAATTCCGGAAAATACAACTCATACACCATTCCGTCTATTATTTGTTCAAAATAAACCGGAATAAATTGGTATGTGGTATTGAAAAAAAATAAATCTTGGTTTTTTAAAAATAAAATATAATCAACAATTATTATAAAGAAATTTTGTTTTATATAATCAGTTAATTTTATTGGAATTTCTGAAATAGGTTTTTGAAAAAGTTCTAGAGTATCTCCCTTTCTTTTCCCTTTTATATACAACCATTTATACATTAATTTTGAATTTAAAATACATAATATAAATTTCAATTTGATTGTATTATTAAATTCAGGTTTTAGGGTAGTAATTACAATATCTGATTGTTCATAGTAACCTTTATTTTCAAATGCAAAAATATTAGATTTTGAACGTCTTGAATTTACTATTTTGGGAACTTCAAATGTGTCTTTATATCTGCGAGCATAAGATAAACTATAATAGTTTCCTTTTTTCATAGAAGATGCATTCATAATATATGAAATTTCTTTTTTTCCTTTAATAAAATCAGAATAATCCTGCTCATTTATTGAACCTACTCTTACATTTCTATTAATAAGTATAATTTTAAAACGATCAAGGTGTTTTTTAATTAATGGGCTTGGTTCAAAATAATCTCCATTACTTTTAATGTAAATTACATTTAAGGTATTATCTGGTTTAACAATCCATTTTTCAATTTCGGAGTTTTTATAAACTTTTTTAATGTTTTTTTTATCATTTTCATTAAATCCAATACTATTAATTTCACTGTTTGTTAAAATGTAAATACCTTCGCCTGCAACAAAACCGTTATTTGGATAATCAATTAAATGTGAGTTTGATATTTTATCTGCACCACTTACAATACCTTGTTCAATAAAACAATATTTTTCAAGTGTATAAGAATTTAGGGTCATCATGTTTAAAATTGAAAAAATATTGTGACCATCAATATTTTTGCTACTGGATGATTCAATTCTTATGTAATTTGTATTTTTTTCGAATAAAGAATCTTGTGATTGGCAATAATAATTTGTTAAATCATCTTTTCGATTAACAATATTGGAAATAATATTTCCTGAAGCCAATCCTTTCTTGTTTGTTATACATGTATTTGCATTAAAATTAATATTTTTACCTTTTTGAAGGATCGAAATTAAATTATGCTGTCCTTGGGCTGATTCGAAAATTTTTAATTCATTAAAATTTACAAGATGAAGTACTGTTGTTTCATTATAAATATGTTTACGCAATTTATCAGAATAAGTAGCAGTAAGATAGTAATTTGTTGTAATTAAAGTTAAAATACCATCATTTTTTAAGCTCTGGATACCTAAATGAAAGAAAAAATAGAATAAATCCATTCTTCTTTGATGATATTTTTTACCTAATTCAAGTTTTTTTATTTCCTGAAAAACTTCTTTATGTCCTTTTTGTCCTACATATGGCGGATTGCCAATAACAATATCAAATCCTAGGTTATTATTTGCATTTTCATTATTTATTTGCGGATTAATTTTTGTAATTTTTTTATTAATTTCGACTATTCCTTTGTTTATGCTTTTTATTTTATAAATAAAGCTCAAATCATCCTCTTTTGCCACATTGCTATCTACTTTATGCACTTCACCATAAATAGTGGAAATAGTTTTTTCAATTACTGACAATAGTTCTTTTACAAAAATTATTTGGCTTTGAGCTATATTTGCTTGTAAATGAATCAAATGTTCACTTATTTTTTGTTGCTCCAAATGTTTGTTTATTGCATCTATTTGTTTATTCAATGCTAGTATTTGTGCATTGGCAACTGCAACTTCGGAACTGCTTTTGGATTCGAATAAATATGGATTCAAAACTTCAGGGAAATCTAATTGCCAATCGAAGTGATTGAATGGTACTTCGGCATGTTCTTTTAAATTCTTTAGCTTATTGATATTATTTTTCCAACCAACCGTTTGCAAATACAATTCGGTTCGTTCCTTTATTTTTTTGTCAGATATGGTTGGTTGTTTTTCTATTCCTTTGGTTTTAACCATTAATTCCAATTGATTTATTAAAATATCAATTTTCAGATTGCGTATTTCATTGAACAATTTCTTTTTATTAATATTTTCTGAATGAAAATATGTTTTATGTTTGTCGGTAATGGTTTTAAGTAATTGTATATTTCTGATTTTATTCTCCTGCCCAAAAACACCAGCTTTTGTAGTGTCAGAGCTCCAATCTATTTCAATTATTTCGTCTTCAAACTTACTAACCAAGCTGTTTCCAACTACAATTTTATAATCTAAATTAGGTAGTGCTTTAGGTTTTTCTTCATCTACTACTAAACTAAGCCAAAAACGAAGGCGAGCTATATCTACCGCACCTTTTTCAATATCTACGCCATAAATACTGTTTTGTATTATATCTTCTTTTACGGTTGCCGGTTTCCATTCGACACCGGTTTCGAAGGCTATTATTTGTTTAATTGCAAATATTTCGTGCAATAAACCCATAGGGAAAGCTCCGGAACCAATTGCAGGGTCGCAAATTTTAACGGTAGTTAAAAGCTTATCAATTGTAATAAGTTCGTTGTTGCTTAGTGCTTCAATTTCTTTAAATTTAACCAATTTGTTTAAAGATTCCTCAAAAACGTTTTTTGAACTGTCAGTTGTTGCAGAAATGTTAGTTTTAAGATATTCTAATAAACTCTCTTGGCACATATAATGAACAATTTCTTTAGGCGTATAATACGCACCTTTGTCTTTATTGTCTTCCAACAAGTTTTCGAAAATATGCCCTAGCATTTCGGGATCTACGGCTATAGTGTGTTCGTCGGGGCTGTCTTCGTGTACCGTAAAATTAAAAGCATTTAAAAAATCGAGAAAGCCTCTGTTTTTGGGGTCGTCTTCGCTTAAAACATTGTGGAAAAGTTCGGGTTTAAAAGTAAGAATATGTTTGTCGTTATCGTCTTTATCGAATAATCCACCATTTAAAAACGGAATTTTAAGTAAGTTGCCGTCTGGCATTGTAAAATCATCGTTTAATCGAGCTTTATTTAAGGTATCGAAAAAAAGTACAGAAAGCCAATTCGGATAAAAGGTATCGTTAGCACCGGAAGTTTTAAACAGATGTGTAATAAAATTAGTTAAACCGTTAGTGTAATTCGTATCAGTAGCACCCAGCCAGCCTTTTTTCTGTACAAAATATAAGAAAACAACCCGCCCAAGCATTTTTTTTGTAAAATCGCGAATTGCTTTTTCGTTGGCATTAAATGCCGACTGCCGGAAAGCTGATTTGTTAAGGTAATCGACAAAGCGGTTGTAATGTACCAAATATTCGTCGAAAAATATTTTGCCTAGCTTTTCAACAGAAAATGCTTTAACCAAATCGTCTAATGATATTTTTGAATTTGAACTCAAAACTTCAAACCGTTCGGCAGCCGTTTTGCATGTTTCTGCCGGGCCCAATAAATAAGTATATCGTTTTGCGTTAGTTGCTTTTTCTGCTATACCCTTTTCGGTTAGCGCGCTGTCTTTAGCGATTAAAGTTAAACGCCATGTATTGGTATTAGTAGTATTTACAAAATTAACCAAAGCAGCTTGCCCTACAGTAAGCAATTTGCGTGCATAGCGTTGAATGGCAATTTTGCTTTGCTCAATACGTACCTTGGGCTGTAAAATAATTTGATAACATGTAATTTCCGTTCCGTCTTCTAAACTTATAATACCATAAATAAACACTTTATCAATAACTTGGCTTTCAGTAGCTGTGGGTAATATATTCGCCGATACAAGAGTATTTTTTAATGAAAAGGCAGCACCAAAAACCGGACTTAAAACATCTTTAGCGAAAATTAGGTAATCGTATGGTTTTTGAAGTGTAGATTTGATTTGAGCTAGATTTGCCATGCTATTTATAACTTTGAGTTAATACAATTTTTGGATTTACGATACCACGAGAATTATCCTCGGGTTTTACTTCTTCAATATTTGCGGAAAGATCTAAATTATCTAACAGTTTAATAAAAAGCAAGTCTATAAAATTAGGTGCATCGCTTAATAAGTTGTTATTGGCAGTAAAGAAATCATTAATCGATTTAGGCAATCCTTTACTGGCAAAAGTGCCTTTTCTAATCATATCAATGGCTCTAATTATGGCAGCCTTTTTCTGTTCTGTATGAGCATGGTTTTTAACATAGTCCAAATTAGTTAAGGCTTTATTTTCTGCCGGGCTTAGATGCTTTCTGGTTTCATTTTGAATACTGTCTTGATTTTTTTCAGATTCGAAAAAACTCAGAGCCTTTAAAGTTTGTGTATAGTGGAATTCGTGCAAGTCTATTGGTTTTTCAATTTCAGTAGCTTTAAAAACTTTTATAGCTTGTAAAAAGTTTAATTCTATAATATTCATTTCGGGGGTAACTAAACAAAAAACTCCGGGATGGTTGTCGCTTTTTAGATAGGTAAGTGAAGTTTTTGGCAAAGGGTAAGTTACCTCATTATTATCGTTGTTAAAATAAACCGGCTCCATACTATGCTTGCCATTTCTTCCGCAACGCGCTTTGTTCTGAATTTTAAATATTTCGGCATAGCGTTTCGGCTGATTTTTCTTAAACTCCCGCAATTCGATTAAATATTTTAATACTTCACTTTCTTCTTTTACAATACGGCTGCCAAATAAAGCTCCATCGCCTTTTTCTTCCAATAACGAAAATATTTTATTGTCTTCGCCAAAAGCGGTATGAAAAGCTTGCAATTTACGCAAAGCTTTATTTACTAAGTTTATTTGCATATCGCCATGTGCCGAAGGATAGAAATTATACACATAAATTTTATCGGCTCTTGTACCTATTCGGTTTACGCGCCCAATACGTTGCATAAGTCGTGTTGCATTCCAAGGCACGTCGTAATTAACTATCATATTGCTGCGGTGAAGGTTAACACCCTCTGCCAATACTTCGGTGGTAATAATTACATCGTAATCGTTAAGCCATTTATCTTCTTCAAGGTTAGCATCAAAATTATTTCTCAATATTAGCTCTACTTCTTTTCTATTGTCAGCACTTACCGTTAAAATGCTTTTTTTTGTAACTTTTTTAAGTTCGGCAGTTAGCTGTTCAGCAGTTTCTTTCGATTCGGAAAAAATAACCAATTTACCGCTAATGTTCTTTTTCGAATCAAAAAACTCAGTTTTAAATTTATTGGTAAATTCTAAAAGTTTAGGGTCTTTATTAACTTCATTCCATCTAATTACCAAATCATCAATTATAACTTTGTCTTTTTCTAATAAAGCAATAAATTCTTCATTAAAAGCATTTGCTGCATATTCTTTATTATTGCCTCCTTTTTTATGAATAATTTCTTCAATTTCGTCGTAGCTGTATCCTTCTTCCAATAAATTATTGATGCTTAAATCGGGGGCAATAAACACACGATCGTTTTCGAACATAACTATCATATTGTTAATTGCCTTTTGCAGTCGACCTAACGATTGTTTAAAAGCAAAGAAACTGCTTTCCAACCTTTTAATTAAAAGGGTTTTCATAATAGCCGAAAGTCTTTCCGAAATAGAACCTACATTACCATAAATATCGCGGTCTTCTTTTTTGGTCAGGAATTCAATTGCACGATAACGAAAATATCCCAAACCGTCTATTTCATTGCCGAATTCATCTAACTTTGTAAGTAGCGAAACGGTATCTAAAAACAGTGCACTTAGTTTACTGTCTAAGATATAATTTAAAGCAATAGGGTCGCCTCCTTTTGGAAATTTTATATTTTGGCTTTCTAAATCAGCCAAGTAATCCGGATTGTTTTCAATATCGGTTCTGGTACGTCTAATAACTAAAGGTTCAACTACATCGTCGCGCAATTGTTGAAATAATGCTTTAAGTTTTTTAATATTTAGCGGGTTTTCAACAGAAAGCTTTTTATACTTTTCATTTTTTGGTTTAAAATATGCTTGTAAATTCCTAATATTTTCTAGCGTACTGTTTCTTTTATCCTGAAATAAGTAAATCTGGTTTTCAATATCTTCCGGTCTATTGTTAAGAGGAGTAGCTGAAACTAAAATTACTTTTTTACGAATATCTCCGTTTTCTGCCGGACGACGGCGTGGCGTTTTGCAAATATCCTGCAATTTTAGATACATGTCGGTACCTTCATTTCGGAATTTATGAGATTCGTCTACCACTACTAAATCAATTTCGTCAGGGTTAGGTACAGAATAATCTTCACGGTTCAAAACCTTGTGCAAACTACCAATAGTAATAAAATTAAAATGGTTTTCGAGTTCAAAGTCTTTAACAGCCATTCGCCAACCTCTTTCAATAGCAGGTGGAACCACTACTAAAATTTTAGTGTGCGTACCGTTTTCATAAATGAATTTTTTAATTATCATACAGGCAATAATGGTTTTACCCAAACCCACTACATCGGCTAAAATAAAACCATTATGTTTCATCATCATTGCATACCCCTGATTTGCGGCATCCGATTGGTATTTCAATCGAAAATATTTAGGCGGCAGAAGCAAATCGATATTATAAGGATCGTATTCTACACGTTTGCCAAAATATTCCATCAGCAATTTTATATACAATTCAAAAGGCGTGTAATCGTCGCGTATGTAGGTGCCTTTCTTTATTTTTTCTGCTTCAGCTTGTAAAATAGGCACAGCTTCGTCCCAAAGTATGTCAAATTGCTCGGTTGCAAAACCTACATCTTGATAGTCACGTAAGGAAACGTTAAATTCATAATTAGAGTTTTGATAAGCCCCTAATCCGGCATCAGTTAAATTTGATGAGCCAGTTATAACTTCGCAAGGCGAATATTCATTAAAACTAGCGGGTCTGAAAATATAGACTTTAGCATGAATTGTTTTAGTAGGATGTGCTCGCATTACAATTTTACCACAGTTCAAATCCTCTAAAAATTGTATGATACCTTCTTCGGTTGTTTTATCGTAATGCGCTTTTTGAATATTATCAACTATTTCACTTAAAAAAGTCTGTTTTGTTTCTTCCGGCGATTGCAAGTATAAAAGTCCTTTTTCGTGGTATTTTTTAGTCAGTAAGTCCACATTAATACCTACTAAAATTCTAATTTTGGGAATTTGGTCTAAAAATGGTCTTATTTTGAAATATCCGGAAGCTCTAAAATATCCGACTAATGCATCAAAATGCATAAGCCCTGGAGTATTTTTAAATGTGCCTTCAAATTTTTTAAGTAAGCTATTATCCTCACTATTAGTGAAAAACTTGGTTGAATTAAATTTGGATGAACCTATATTCTGCATACTTTATGTTCAATTTTAAATACTCAATTTAGCCTAAAACAATTAGCTACGAAAATAGATAATTCCAAATGATATTGTACTATATGTGCAATAAAAAAAAGATACTGAAAATTGAGGCTCATCGTCTACGCTGGCTTTGCCTATTCGCCGGAGCTTGCAAAAAGCTTTGCCTGCTTTTTAATGTGCAGCTTAAACCCAAAATCTTTTGTATTTCAAAATAGATTCATTATATACAATACCGGTTATGGATTTGCTTATTGAAAAGGAATTATTAACGCATGAAATTTTCGGTAAAGATTTTTCAAAACTGTATTTTGGTGTATAGGTTGGGTGCTAAAATTTGGATTTAGGAACAATTACGCCGGTTCGCCGTAGGTTGCAAAAAGCATTCAAAAAGTTTGGCATAGTTTTTTACACCTTTGGCAAACTTGTTTTGCAGGCTTTTGCCTGCTTTTTAATTTTGCAGCATCAAAAAACAATACTATTTTTCGATGTAAAAAAATCAAAGCCTTTTTTGCTGATTTTTTATTGATTCTTTTGCGAATAAATGAATTGAAAGTTATGGCAGCAAATTTTGTTTATTGCCAAAATTTTCATAATTTTGAATTTGATATAAATTAGTTCTGGTATTGAAAAAAGATAGTTTACATATAGCCGATTTTATATCGTATTTCAAGGATAAGGCATTGATAAAAGATGCTGAAATAAAAGCTTTTTATACTTCGCTCGAACCTGAAATTACCGGCAATACAATTAGTATTCGAATAAGCCGATTAATAAAAAAGCTTGTTATTTCGCGCATTGCACAAGGTGAATATATTTTGGGCAGTACTAAAGCGTATCAACCTGTTCCGGAATCGGAATTGCTAACTTTGTACAAAAAGCTGAAAAAAGAATTTCCGCTTTTACCGTTTTGTGTTTGGAGTACGAAGCTGCTTAATGAATTTATGCTTCACCAACCGTTTCATTTCTTTATTTTGGTAGAAACGGAAAGCGATGCCACAGAAACGGTTTTTAATTACTTGAAAGAGTTTAATAAGGAGGTTTTTTTTAATCCCGATGAAAACACCTTGTATTTATACGCTTTTAGGTATAAGCGCAGTATAATTGTAAAAAATTTGGTTACAGAAGCACCCATGCAAACTATTGAAAAAATTCAAACAATTTCAATAGAAAAAATGTTGGTCGATATTTTTTGCGATAGAAGTATTTTTAATGCTCAACAAGGAAGCGAATTAGAGCAAATTTTCACGGAAGCATTTTCGAAATATTCGGTAAATAAAACCAAGCTTATACGCTATGCAAGCCGCCGGGCTAAACGTAAAAAAATGAACGAATTTCTACACTATTTGAACTTGAACAATGAATAAACCATTTCATCCCGACACATATACTAAAGAGCATTTGGTAGCGGTATCGAAACAATTTGGAAATACCGACCGCATTTTAATTGAAAAGGTAACTCAGGCTTTAACACTTTTGGCTGCCTTAAATAAGTCGAATTTACAATTCATTTTTAAAGGCGGTACGGCATTAATGCTAATGTTGCATAAACCGAGCAGGTTATCAATAGACATTGATATTATTGTTCCGGATTCAGGTATCGATTTGGATGCAATTTTCGAAATAATAGTATCTTCGGGAATATTTGTTCGATATTCAAAACAAAACGATTTTGTTTTCGGCACAATTGAAAAGGCGCATTATAAATTTTATTATACGCCTGCTTTTCAAACGCATAGCTACGAAGAGTACATTTTACTCGATGTCCTGTTCGAGAAAAATCCGTATAGTAGAACTGTTCAAACAGCAATACAAAGTCCGTTTATAAAATTAACAGGAAATCCGGAGTTTGTTAATACGCCATCATTTGAAGAAATTTTGGGCGATAAACTAACCGCATTTGCGCCAAATACAACAGGAATACCTTATTATAAAGGGCGCACAGGAATGAATATGGAAATTGTAAAGCAATTGTTCGACATAGGAAATTTGTTCGATGAGGTTTCGCAAATTGACAATGTTCGCAAAACCTTTAATTATATTGCCGGTATGGAGCTTAATTATCGCGATTTGGCATCCAAAACAACCGAGGATGTTTTAAACGATATGATTCAAACTTCGTTTTGTATTAGCACACGCGGACAAACAGGCGACTGTCTTTTCAATGAAATTCAACTTGGGTTAAACCGAATAAAAAGTTATATTTATGGCAAGCGTTTTACTATTGTAGAAGCAATAACTTATGCATCTAAAGTTGCTTATTTAGCTTGTATGCTAAAAACGAACCATAGCATGATACAAAAATACGAAGGTACGAATTCAGTTAAAGATTTATTAATTGAAGATACCCATTGGAATAAACTGAATAAATTGAAAAATAGTCAACCGGAAGCATTCTGGTATTGGTACCGGGCTATAAAAATAATGTAGCATACTTTTACCTATTTCTATTTTATATTTTCATTATAGCACTTGTTCGGCAAAGGTTCTTCACTTTTGTTGAATGTGGTTTGCAGTATTTTGCCTGCTTTTTAATTTTGTAGCATTAAAAAATAATACTACTTTTCGGTAAAAAAAGAGAACTTGTAAAGGCGTATTGAATTATATTTCTTTAGTTTTATATTAAAAATGCCTTATTTTCAAACTATCCGTAAAAACCTGCTTGCCTTTTGAGTTTAAATGCGACGGGTCGCCAAATAAGCTGTCGGGGTAAGCGTAAACCGATGAATTTATGTTGAAATTTGGGTATTTATTTGCATAGTTTTTAATGTATTGCGTATATTCTTCAACAAAAATTGGGCTTAATTTTTTAAACGAAGTTTCGTTGAAGGGCATGGATTCAAAAATCACATAAATGCCTTGTTTATTGCAGGTTGAGAATATTGAATTAAAGTAAAAATCTAATATTGGCGGAACCGCAAAATTAGTGTAGGCCGCCTCAACAAATAAATCGGAACAACCATTTTCGTTTAAACCGGGGTGCGGTTGTGCACCTTTATTTCGGTAAGCGTATTTGCGTAATTCGGTATTTTCGGCTTTGGTATTTTGCAGAA
>JAIFNC010000194.1 GCA_020047935.1 Bacteroidota bacterium | reverse complement strand
CCGGGCGCAAGTTCGTTAATTTTGGCCTTTACATTGTCAATAACTTCGCGCGGGTTCGAGCCGTAGCGCGCCACTACCACGCCGCCGGCTGCTTCGGCGCCCGCCTTGTCTAATCCGCCACGGCGCGTTCCGGGGCCAAAACTTACATTGGCAACATCGGCAATTCGTACCGGCACATTGTTACGCACGGTTACAACGGCTTGCCGCAAATCGTCGAGGTTTTTTATGTAGCCCAAGCCCCGAATTAAGTATTCAACCTTGTTTAGTTCAATGGTTTCGGCGCCTATGTCTAAGTTCGAATTTCGCACGGCATTCATTACGTCCATTACCGTAACATTGTATGCTTTAAGCGCTTCGGGTTTTACATCAACTTGGTATTCTTTAATATATCCGCCTACCGAAGCCACTTCGGACACTCCGCCGGCAGCAGCGAGCGAGTATTTTACATAGAAATCCTGTATGGTTCGCAGTTCGTGCGGGTCCCAGCCGCCGGTAGGTTTGCCGGTTTTGGGGTCGCGCCCTTCTAAGGTGTACCAGAAAATTTGCCCAAGCGCCGTAGCATCGGGCCCTAAAGTGGGCTGAACACCTGCCGGCAACGTGCCCGGCGGCAGCGAGTTGAGCTTTTCCAAAATCCGCGACCGGCTCCAGTAAAATTCTACGTCATCGTCGAAAATAAGGTATATAAAACTCATGCCGAACATAGAAGTACTGCGAATGGTTTTAACACCCGAAATGCCTAATAATGCCGATGTTAGCGGGTACGAAATTTGGTCTTCAATATCTTTGGGCGATTTGCCCATCCATTCGGTAGCTACAATTTGTTGGTTTTCGCCATAATCCGGAATGGCATCTACCGGAATTGGGTCTTTGGGCAAAAAGCCGGTGTTCCAATCGAATGGCGAATGTACAACACCCCATACAATTAGCCCAATAAACAACGAAATGGTAACTATTTTATTTTCAATGAAAAATCGAATTATCATGTTCCTTTAAATTAAAGTTTTGCTCGAATTTGAAAAATGAACAATTTGAAAATTAGTTAATTTGAAAATTAAACAATTAGCTAATTTTCAAATTATCACATTTTCAAATTGAAAAAATCTCAATTCTTCAAATTAAAAAAACCTGAATTTTGGAAAGGAAAACACCGACCGATTGGGGAGGTGGCGAATAATTAAAAGTGAATAGCGCATTGGGTTGAAATTCAGCGCCCGAAAGCATCAAATTAGGAACTTCAACAAAAAATAATTGAATTGTAGCTAAGTTTTCAAACGAAATATGCTGAAAACTGAAGTTGAAATCGGTTTTAAGTTGAAAATTTTCCGATTCGTTGTGGCAGCAGCCTTCGGTATCGCAACACGATTCGGGAATGCTGTTAATTTCGATGCTTTTAAGTGTTCCGTGGCAGTAATGTTTGGACAAAGTTACCCCGACTGTTGAAATCAACAGCGGCAAAACAACCAACATATGCAGAAACTTTCGGAACATATTGAACAATTGTACGGCAAAAATACGAATTTGTTTTGGTTTTCGGGTTAAAGGCTTGTTAAAAAAACACCTTAAATGCTTACTTATTAACTGCAATTTACTTGCACAAATTATTTTAAGCATTGAACTCATTTGAATATTAAATACTAATATTCAGCATTATAAAAGACATGTCCGGTTCATGTCCGGTTCTAAAATGACCTATTGGAAGGTTTAATTAATATTTTTGAGCAAATAGATTTCTAACAAATTTATTCTATCATATGAAAAAAAAACTTTTACTTTCTATTGTTTTAATTGGTTGGTTAATCGGAAATGCGCAAGCACAAAAAGATTTGGGCGTTTGGGCAAAACAAATTGAAGGACACGAATCGAGTTATTTTAATAATGTGCTTTACGACGGTAAAGATATAATTGTAAATGGCACTTGGCTTTTGGATGCAGAATTCGAGCAACTTGCATTGCCGTACCATGTAGGCACCAACGCTTTAATAGCTAAATTAGATACTGCAGGCAATATAAAATGGTCTGCCACTTTAACGGGCGATAGCTACGACAGCGTTTTCGATATGGTGTTAGATTCCGATAAAAACATTGTAGTTATAGGCTGGACCTCGTCGGATATTTATGTGAATGTAAACGATGTAACAGTTTATACTCCGGAACTTATATATACTACACGCGGATTTATAGCCAAATTTTCGGGCGAAACGGGCAAACTGATTTGGTACAAAACATTTCTTCCATATGAACAATATATGGGTGTTTATGGCAGCCGATTAGCTGTTGACAGCAATAACAATATATACGCTGCCGGGTATTATAATGCTTCGTTTATGTATGAAGAGTTAAGTTTTCATTACGGACAAGAAGGCTGGGGAAGTTTGCCGTTTGTTCTTAAATTAGACACCCACGGAAAAGCCATTTGGGGGCAAACATTTAATTTTGTTAAAGGCGAATACGGTGGATATTTTATACCTCGTTCGCTGGCGGTAAACAACAATAAACTTTACCTTGGGTTCGAATATTCGATGCCGCTGATAGTTAATACCGATACCATGCCGCACACCGGCATGATGGATTGGGTGGGCATTGTTTCGCTTTCGGTTAGTAATGGAGCACCTGTCGATAAAATTGCCTTAGGAACCGAAGCCGAGCAAGGTATTGCTCAAATAAAATTCGACAAAAATAACGATTTAATTGCCGGCGGATATTTTACTTGCGGTACCGATTTTAAAATTGGGAATACAACCTTAACCGGAACCGAAACCGGTACATACAACGCCTACCTTGCAAAATTTAATTCGAAATTAGAACCTATTTGGGCAAAACCGCTCGAAAGCCGAACTGCCGCTTATATCTTCAATATAAATATAGGAAACAACAATAACCTTTACTTAGGCGGCGGCTATTATTCAGCTACACCGGTTGTGTTTGATAAACAGTCTATTGTACCTGTTTCTGCTATACCATCGGCAGCTATGTTTCAGGCGGTATTTGACAACGATGGTAAATTTGTAACCTCGCTTTCGCTAAACGGGATAAACGAAAACAGTATTATAAACTACCGAAATTCGACCTTAATTTCGGACAATAAGCTAATTGTAGTAGGGAACACTTTGGACAGTGTGCAGTTATCCAAAAACGTTAAAGTTTATTCCGACCATAATAAAGCGTTTATAATGAAGTGGGAAATGCCACAAATTCAAACTACCGGCAATTTTGTTATTAAAACCCAACCGTTGGGCATTTATCCCAATCCAAGTTCAGGAACTATTCATATTTCAAATATTGAAAGTATTAGTAGAATAGAAATTTATTCGATGCAAGGGGTATTGGTTAAATCGTTTAACAGACTAAGCTTGCACGAGCAACTTTCAATTGCCGATTTGAACGACAATATGTATATAGTTCGAACTATGGCAAATGGCGAAATTTTTACCGATAAAATTTTGCTTAAACGTTAAATTGCTGCTTTGTAAAAACTCATTTTTCAATTTATTAAAACGCTTTATATTATGATACGCATTCGAAAATCGACCCTTATTTACCTTATTTGTGCCTTGTGGTTGCTTGCCTTAAACAAAGCCTCGATGGTAATGGCACAACCGCTTGAAAAACCAACACTTTCGGCTATTCAGCTCGAATTTCAACAACAATGGGAAGGAAAAGACATACGCAAAAAAGAAGTTACCAAAGGTAAAGGCTGGAAACAATTTAAACGTTGGGAAAGCTTTATGGAATCGCGCGTAAACAAGCTCGGTAAATTTCCGCAATCGGGTATTTTATGGACCGAAGCGCTGGAAAGTGGACTTTTCAGCTTAAAAAAATCGGACTTAAATAAATGGCAACCTATTGGCCCAATGGGTGCTGCCGGCAACATTAGCAACCCAACCGAAATTATGGGTGCCGGACGAATCGATTGCATTGCTTTTCATCCTACCGATGAAAATACTTTTTTTATTGGCACACCTTCGGGCGGTGTGTGGAAAACAACCGACCATGGCGTAACATGGGCATCAATAACCGACAAACTGCCAACCATGGCTATTTCGGACATTGAAATTGACCGAAAAAACCCTGCCACTATGTACTTGGCTACCGGCGACCGCGACTCGTGGTCGGAAGAACAAAACCAGCAGTTTGGAGGCTACAGCGTAGGTATACTTAAATCTGTAGACGGAGGAAATTCGTGGCAGCTTACCGGCTTAAACTTCAAAGTAGCCGACAATTTAATGGTAAACGATTTACTGATTAATTCCGAAAATTCGGATGTGCTTACGGCTGCCACCAACTTGGGAATTTACCGTAGTACTAACGCCGGAGAAACGTGGAACCGCGTTAGTTCGGGTTACAATGTAAAAGATATTAAACAGCACCCAACCAATGCCAACATAGTATACGCCGGTACAGCGAATAGCTATGGCTATGCAAAAATTCTGAAATCGGTAAATGCCGGGCAAAATTTCACCGAAATAACTACCGAAATTGCTTTTGATGCCGGACGATTTGAAATTGCCGTTACACCTGCCAACCCTTTGGCGGTATTTGTACTTAAAGCCAATGCTGCCGACGGTAGTTTTGGCGGCTTATACAAATCGGAAAATGCCGGCGAAACTTGGACTCAAATTACCGGTTCCCGACCAATAAATTTGTTCGACTGGGACTATTCGGGCGGCGGCATTGGCGGACAAGGAAGTTACGATATTGCGCTGGCTGTGGACCCTACCAATGAAAACATAATTAGAGTTGGTGCAATTAATATTTGGAAAACCGAAACCGGAGGCAGCAACTGGGAAATAGAATCGTACTGGATTGATTACCAGGGCAACGACTATGTGCATGCCGACCAACATGCACTTGAATACAATCCGCTGAATAATGCATTGTTTGCCGGAAACGACGGCGGTATTTATAATTTTAATGCAATTGAAAAAAACTGGATAGACATTTCGAGCAATTTGTCCATTCTGCAAGTGTACCGAATAGGTCTTTCGGCTACCAACAAGGAGCTTGTTCTGTCGGGCAACCAAGACAACGGAACCTATAAACGAGGCTCCGACGGAACTTGGAATTACATTGTTGGTGGCGATGGTATGGAATGTTTATTCGATTATACCGATGAAAACACCATTTATTCCGAATATTATTACGGAAATATTACCCGCTCTACCGACGGCGGACTAAGCTACCTAAATATTTCGCCAACTTATGGAAATTCGGCATGGATAACTCCTTTTGTTATGCACCCAACCCAACCTAATATATTGTTTTTGGGCGGCAATGGACAATTATTTAAAACCGAAAACCGTGGCGATTCATGGACAATCATAGCCGAATTAGGCAATACCAACTTGCAATCGTTGGCCATTTGCAAAACCCAACCCGATGTTATTTACACTGCAAGCTTCTCGAACATTTGGGTTTCGAAAAACGGCGGTACCGAATTTACCAACATTACCATTGGGTTGCCTACCGCAAACATAACCTACATAGCCGTTTCCGACACCGACCCAAACAAGGTTTGGATTACACTTTCGGGCTTTATGCGAGGCGAAAAAGTGTATTATTCCGGAAATGCAGGCGAAACTTGGCAGAATATGTCCGACGGTTTGCCCAATGTACCGGCAAACAGCATAGTGCACCTTGCAGGCTCGCAAGCCGATTTGTACCTGGCCACCGACCTTGGTGTATTCTACCGCAACCAAACCATGCAACGTTGGGTACCTTTTAACAACGGTTTGCCGCCTATGATAGTGCATGAAATCGAAATTCAATACGCAACCAACAAACTTTTTGCCGGCACCTACGGGCGCGGAATTTGGGCTGCCGATTTATACACAATGCCCGAAACCGACCTTGGTGTTGCCGCTTTGCTAAACGAAACTAAAGGCAATAATTTGACAAATACCGAATTGCTGAAAGTTAAAATTCAGAATTACGGCACACAAACCCTAACTTCGTTTAAAGTTTGGTATCAACTAAACAACAACCCGCCGGTGGGCGAGCAAGTAACTGCCGAAATAAAACCGGGAGAATTGTTCGAATATACCTTTACACAAGCAGCCGATTTGTCGGAAGCAGGCATTTACAACTTCAACTTTTTTACTGAAGTTACGGGCGATGCGAACCTCGACAACAATAAGTTGGAAACTGAAATTCGCAATTACCGAAGCGATACCAATCCCGAAAACGGAAATTTTGCGCTAAATTTCAGCGGACAAAACCATTACGTTGATTGCGGCAATGCGCCGTCGTTAAATATTGCCGGTGAATTTACGCTTGAAGCTTGGATAAACCCTTTAAATTGGGGCGAAATGGAAGCTTCAGGCTTTGGTCGAATTATTGACAAAGGAAGCATAAATGTGCTTCTGAATGGCGATTATCCGTATTATAATTTGCATTCGTTATTGGTAATAATAACCACCGAAACCGGTTCGGTAATTGCAAATACAGCCGCTGAAAGCCTTGTTTTGGGCGAATGGCAACATATAGCCGTGGTTTATGATGCACAAAAATCGGTTCGTGTTTTCGTGAACGGCTTAGAGCAAGAAGTCATAATTTCGGAAGCAAACTTTGGTCCTTTAGCCGATAACTTAGCTTATAAACTTATTTTAGGCGAAAATCGTACCTTAACCCGTTCGTTCAACGGACTTATAGACGAAGTAAGGCTCTGGAATACGGTTCGCAACCAGAACCAAATACGGTTAAATGCATGCTCTATAAACCCGGCAACCGAAGGATTGGCAGGCTATTGGCGTTTTAATGAAGGCACTGGCAGCCCAATTGCTACCGACCTTAGCGGTAAAGGCAACCATGGATTTTTGGAAAACTTCAATATTGGTTCCGGCACAAATTCCGATTGGCAAACCGAATACCACAATTGCTACGCCGCAAACCTTAGCATCGAAAGTGTAAACAAACCAATAACAAGCAATTTGCTTACCGACAACGAACTAATTGCCATTACGGTGCGTAATAAAGGTTCCGAAGCGGTTTCGGAATTTGAAATCAGTTACACATTAAATAACCTTGTGCCTGTTAAACAAATAGTTACTGAAACCGTAGAAGCATTTTCAGAAAAAGAAATACAGTTTACCGTGCCGGCAAATTTTGCCGAAAAAGGATTGTACACGCTTCAAACACAAGTAAATTTTGCAACCGACCAACAAACCACCGACAATTCGCTTACCTACCATGTAGCAAACCATAACTATTGCTATGCTTATGCAGGCACCACCGGCGAGCGTCCGCACATGCAAAAAGTAAGTTTTGCAGGCAAGCATTTCAAATCGAATTACAGCGGGCATTCTATTCAGACCACACCGGTTGACATTCATTTAAATAAAAACTATACCATAGAAATAACTCCCGTTGGTATGACAGAAAACGATACTTGCCTTATAGCCATTGACTGGAATGCCGATAGTGATTTTGCCGACGAAAATGAACTTTTCCCTGCTGAATTGCGAAATGGTAAGTTTTATGCTACGTTTCAAGGCGAAAAATCAGGTTTCCAGGGTAAAACCTTAATGCGAATTGCCTATGTGCAAAACGCTACCGAACTTACCTCTGTTTGCGGCACGTTTGAGGTTGGCGAAGTGGAAGATTACTACATTAACACCCTTGAACCGCTGAATGCCACTGCCGACATTCTTAGTTTCAATGTCGAAAACCAAATTGGCGAAACCGTAATTGATACCGATGCAGCCATGGTAACTGTTTTTATGCCCAAAGGAACAGAACTTTTTGCAATTGTTCCAAATTTCACCTTGTCTCAAAACGCAAAAGCATTTTTGTGGGGTTCGCCAATAGTAAGCGGCGAAACAGCACTAGATTTTTCTTATCCGCTTGAATTTGTTGTACTTGCCGAAGACGAAACACACAAAAAATTCTATACCGTAAACGTACGCTATGAGCTTAGCGACCAAGCGGAATTTATGTCGTTTGCAATGCCCGGGCAAATAAACGTAAGCCGAATAAGCAAAACAAACCGCGAAATTTTGGTAAACATTGGTACCACGGTAAATCTTTCGGCACTTGGGCCACAGTTCAATTTATCGAGCGGTGCCAAGGCACTTGTCGACAACATTGAACAAGTTTCGGGAGAAAGCACCAACGATTTTTCGAAAAACGTACTTTATACCGTAATTTCCGAAAACCAAGCCAACCAAATTGAATGGACGGTTAAAGTTTCGAAACCCACCGGAATAAACCAAAATGCGAACGAAAACATAAAACTATACCCAAACCCTACGCAAGAGTACATTATAATTGAAAATGCAGAAAATGCGGAGGTCGAAATTTGGACTACAAACGGAAAATTGGTTCAAACCGAAAAAACAGCTTCAAACTCGCATTATATAAACCTTACGAACATAGCTTCCGGGCGATATATAGTAATTTTGCGAAACAAAGAATTTGTATTTTATTCTAATATTAGTGTTAGTAAATAGGTAAGCCCCGCAAGGGGCTTTTTTTATTTCTATTTTTTTTGAAGATTGAAAAATCTAAACCATGTATTTTTTTCTACTTTTGAAAAAAATGAATGGTTATGAAAACAACAACTTCGTTAGTTCATAAATTGTGTTTCGTTGTACTGCTTATTGGCTTGCCATTCAAAAGCTTTGGTAATGAAAAAGAACCGCAAAACAACGATTCAATTAAAACCCTAATTACACAATTTCAGAAAGAAAACAACCTAATAGCTGCAAACCGATTACTAAATCAAAATACCGCATTAGAAGTTGAATATACCTTTGGGGTACTAAACGAAAACCTAAACCTTGCAAAAAAAACAGCGCAGTTTGAAGCACTGGCATACACCTACTTAAGTATAGGTAATTTTTGGTTTATGCGCGGCAATAAAATAAAAGCTTACGAAAACTACCGCGAAAGCGAAATGATAAGCAGAAAACATGGCTATGCAAAAATTACCGGTTTGGCGCTTATGAATGCTTCGAACGTAAGCAGCAATATGGACAAACGTATTGAACAACTCAAGCTTGCGGTACCGTACTTTAATAACGCCAACGATTTGCTTAACCTTTCCAAAGCATATTTAAACATAGGGAGTTGCTATAGTTCGTATGTGTTGGGTGCAAAAATATTATCTGTTAGCAACCCTACCGACAGCATTTTGCCAATTACGCAAACCGAAACAAATAAAATTCAGTTTCGCGATTCGGCATTTCGATATTACCGGTTGGCAGAAAACCTCAACGATTCACTTCAGCATCCCGAGGTTTGGGCTTCCTATAATTTACGAATTGCCCAATGGCTTAAGTACGACCAAAATTATGCCCTTGCCGAAAAACACTACCGCCTGTCGAACCAATATTTTAGCCGTGCAAATTTATTTAAAGGCTCGGTGTACAACATGCTCGAACTTGCCGAATTAAAAATGCAGCAACAAAACTATGCACAAGCCTTAAAACTGGCCGACAGTACGCTGATACTTGCACAAAACTACGGTTTTACCGATTACTATTCCGATGCCTGCTTGCTGATTTCGGAAATTTACGAAAGATTGAACAATTACGGCGCTGCTATTGAATACTATAAACTTTATCA
>JAIFNC010000090.1 GCA_020047935.1 Bacteroidota bacterium | reverse complement strand
GCCATGTTTACAAACACAAAGTCGATTCCGTTTTTTTTTTCGAACCTAAACCTGAAATCCAATTCATACTCGTTTTCCTCGCGAGTGAAAACCGTAATTTTGTGTTTTTTTGCCAATTCGTCAACTATCGATTGGCTGTAAACCTCGCTGCCTGCGTTGTAGTTGGGCGGGTAGCCGTGAATAATTTTTAGGATATGCATGGTTGGATTGGTTTTAAATTGTGATCAATTTTTATTAATAGATTTTCACTTACATGTTGCAAATCATTATTTCCGTCAATAAATGATAGTAGTTTTTTGTTGCTATAGAAGGTCCTGATTGATTCTATCTCATTTTCGTAAATATTTATACGTTCTTCAAATAAATCTAAATTGTCGTCTATTCCTCGATTTCTCGATGAAATTCTTTTTTTAGCAATTTCTTTATTTACATAAATTTCGATAATTTGCTTTAAATCTATCTCATCTGTTTTCGATAAACATTTTTCAAATTCTAACATTTGTTCTTCATTTCTAGGGAAACCATCAATAATCACAATGGATTTTGGTGATTCAGTTATCGCAGTATTGATAGATGAAATTGCTACCTCGATTGGAACATATTGACCTTTATTTATAAATGAAGCTAGAATCTTCCCTAATTCTGTTCTTTTTTCAACCTCATTTCGAAATATTTCACCCATTGAAAAATGTGCAATATTTGGTCTTTTTTCAATTATTTTCTTTGATGATGACGTTTTTCCACTTCCCGGACCACCAATAATAAGAAATAATTGTTTGGGAATGTTAAGTTTATTAATTTTCATGGTTTAAATTTTAGTTATAAGTTATTGGCTATTTCTTTCATTTTTAAATATTCGTTTTTTGTAAAGCTATTACCGCTCGTAACATAAGGAATGTTGAAATCGTCCATTTCTACTTTCAGGTTCAATTTTTCTTTCATATAATATAATTCGGTTCCTCGCAGCAACATTAGTGGAAAGGCTTTTATGTTTTTACACCCGTTTGACTTTATAAAATCAATCGTGGTTTGAAATGAATCAACATTTTGAAAAGGAAGTCCGTAAATAATGGAAATCTCATAATTTATATTTCTTAAGTTCAACTCATTCATTACAAATTTTACTTTAGAAATGTCGTTTTTGCGGTTTATTCCATTCGTTTCAAATGTATTTACGCTTTGTAGCCCAAATTCTAAGGTCGATTTAATAAGAGAAACTTTATCCAAATATCCATCAATGGCATTGCTTTTTATTAGTTCAAATCGAGATTGAAAAGTAAAATGCGATTTCATTTTTAGCCGTATAATTTCGTCAAGAATTTCTAAATAATTCTTTCCATGATTAAAAACCGGGTCTATTACGTTAATTTTTTGTACTTGTTTTGATTGCAGAAATGAAAGCTCTTGAAATACTTTATTTATTGGCAGTTGATAGACGCATTTGTCCTTTAAATCGCGAAAGGAACAAAAAGAACAAGAATAAGGGCAGCCGCGTTTTGTTTCCATTCTAACCATGTCTTGCTGCTGTAAAATAGTAAGTTCTTCGTTAAGGTAAACCGAAGGAAGTTCATTTGCAATCAGTTTCTCATTTAAAATTAATGGTAAGTCTTGTTTCTCTAATAGAATAGCTTGAAGCAATGACTTTTCACCGTATCCTTGAATAAAAACAGAAGCTTTTGGATAAATAGCAGTTAATTCGGTCGGATTCATACAATTTATTTGATGTCCGCCAAGAATAATATTTCCTCTAAAGCCTCTTTTTATTGAAAGATTAATTATCCCGTTTATTAAGTAATCGTTCCAGATATAAACCGAAAGAACAATGCTGTCGATTTTTTTTAAATTATAAGGATTTAAAAATTCGCTGAAATATTCTACAACTGCACTTTTGGGTATTTCAGGCATCGAAAAAGAAAGATGTTGAATGTAAAATTTCTTTTGAAAATCAGCGTGCCGCTTCAAATAAGCCAAAATACTTGCTATAGAGTAGCTTTTTCTGTCTTCGTTAACTCTGTAATAATCGAAAGTAATTACTAATGCTTGTTTCATAGTTTCTCGTGTATTAGTAAATTGTTTGAAATTCTGCACCAGCCTCTTTCTTATAAAGGTAGTTGGGGTGGTCGCAATAAAACATGGTAACAAAGTTCCTGCTCTCAAGTATAAAAACCAATGCATCGGTTTCTGTGCGCATAATTCCATGCTTAGCAAGGAAGGTCGGATAGACAATAACTACTTTTTTGCAGTTACCCTTTGGCGGATTGATGCGCTTTGCTATTGGGTGTAATTGCAAATCGCTTATTCCGTAAAGCCACTGCTTAAGCAATTGGTGTTCGGTTTTGATGAATTCGAAAAGTTTTACTTTCATAAAATATTATTTTTAAGTTCTATAATGACAATGCCAAATTCTAATCCAAAAAGAGTTTTTGAAACAGTTCGTATCGTTAATGCGCTTAAATTCAATAATATAAGATTTATTACAGTTAATTTAATTTCAAAATAGTTACAATTAATTGTAATTTATTACAATTAATTTCAAATTTCAGTTATTGTCTAATAGTTTTTATTAATTTTGAAGCTGAATAAATAATACTTATTACAAATGAGAAATGCCTTTATACTTTTGCACACCAATAACTATGGAATAGGATTTTTCAAGAATATTATTGCAGCGTTTTATTCAAATAAAGTAAACTTTGAGAATTTGAATTCCGAAAAACTTGACCAGGTATTTTTAGATGAGGTATTCGACAAAGATTTTGATTTAGAGAAATTCCCATTTGAAAAACTTTATTATCTGTATCCAAATCAAGAGGCTATATCAGTGCTCACGGCAATAAGGTTACAAAAGGACAAGGAAGAGTATAAAATAGACCAACTTTTACAATCGACGCAAACAGTTCAGGATTGGGAGAAAATACTTTTTAAAATTGGCGGAAATCAATATCAACAAGAGCTCGACGCGGAGTTAGATTTTATAAACAATAAATATTTTGACAGAAAAGAATTATTCTTGAATCAATACGCAAGACATATTCATTACTACGAAATTAATGACCAAATAAAGTGGTTTAAACAATACTCAAATGCAAAGCCATTTGCCAACAAGGTGGATTTCATAGATTTGAAGAAGACTTATAGAATTAGTGATTTACGGGATTATAAAGCGTTAGCTGATTGTATAAAAACTTTTTTAGCTGAAAAAATCATTGCTGAAAATTTTGATAATATTATTATTAACCTATCCCTAAGCAGTATTGAAAATCAAGTTATTTGGTATGTGTTGTCCGAAAATAATTTTTTACCGAAAAATGTTAGATTCATTAATTGTTACGATGATAAATCGAATACCCATGAAAAACCAAGATTCAGAGATATAGAAATTAGGGAGGCGCCGCTAAAACTTGTTTCATTAATAGCAGAAAACCTTTATTTTACCGAACCGAATAATAAAAGTAAAACTAGAGAAATTGCTGAAAAACAATTCAAACGTTATATTAACGATGGCTTTTCAATATTGTTTTTAGGGGAACGCGGTACCGGAAAAACTAGGTTAGCAAAAAAAAATTCGAGAATTGATAAGGATAAATTTATTGTGGCTAATGCGGCATCATTTGGAGATGGAATAAATGCAGAATTGGAGCTATTTGGTTATGAAAAAGGCATGTTCACAGATGGTTTACAAAAAGGCAAAGAGGGTTTATTCCAGAATGCCAATGGTGGTGCTTTGTTTATCGATGAAATACATGCACTATTAAAACCAATACAACAAAAGTTAATGACTGCATTGCAAACAGATGAGAATGGTTTTTATACTTTCAGAAAATATGGAGCTAATATAGATATCCCAGTCAAATTTAATTTTATGTGTGCTTCAAATAAAGAAATTCATGAATTAAGAAAACTGCTTTTACCTGATTTTTTTGATAGAATTGCTCAAAATATTATCGTAATGCCCTCACTCAACGACACGGCTGAAGATAGAATAAAGCACTGGGGAATTGTTTGGAACGAAAAATCATTTAATAATAAGATTCCAGATAGTAAGGAATTTACTAAATGGCTAAAAGAAATTGAATTACCCGGAAATTTTCGAGATTTAGAAAGAATTGCAATTTGGGCAAATAACTTTCTTGAGTTTAAAAAAGATGAAAAACTTGCAAAAGAAATGCAACTTTCCGACTTAAAAACTTATGTAAAAACCTTGTACGACGAATATATTGTTTCAAAGGAAAATACAACAGTTCATGATTTCACAACGGAACTTTCGCTAAAGTCTATGAAAAAAGAATATCTGTATGAAATGGCTAATTGGGCAAAACAGACCCATGGAGGTTTTAAGAAAACTTCAGAATACGAAAAAAAAGTTCACAATTCAAGCGTTTCAGAAAAGACTTTATATAATTGGTATAATAGAATTGATGAAAGAAAATAACCTCTCAACAAAAGCAAAACTGCATGTTTTTATAATTCGCTGCCTTCCTTTAACCAAAACTTTTTGAATAATAGTATCAATAAATTCGACCGGATTCGATTAGTTTTTTAATGCATGTACAAGAACAAAATAAAATATACAAAGTAGTGGTAGTTATGCATAGCCGACGCCGGTAAATCTATGGGTTTTGAAACTAAAGTACCTAACATAGTTTTTCATTTTCAAGAATACATCCATTCATTATACTCGCATTACCATTTATTTTTCCAACCAAAAGCGGCATTTGCAAACGATAAATTTCAGATTTTAAGTTTAAATAAAGAAATTGGTAAATAAATTACCAAACAAACAAAAATAATATGCATTTTTGTTCTATTAATTTGCTGAATAAATAACCGTAAGAATTCGCTGATAATGCCCATAGAAATAGGTCAAATAGTTAAAAACCTGATACCGACCGAACCGGTTACGGTAAATCAAATTCAGCCTTTGGGCACCATGGTTTCGTTAAAATTTACCGGAATAAATACCAATCGCGCCAATTCTAAGGTTATTTCGAAAGCCGAGTTTGATGCTTTAGAAGTGCTTACGCAAGAAGGAACGTTCAATTTTAAAGGCGACCCGAAACGCTTTGCTTTGTTTGCCGAGGCGGAACGTATTAATTCGGCATACCAGTTCGACCCCTTGTTTGCGGTAAATTGCAGTATTGTAGATCCGTTGCCGCACCAAGTGGAAGCGGTATATAAATTCCTTTTGCCACAACCTAAAATTCGGTTTTTATTGGCCGACGATACCGGTGCCGGAAAAACTATTATGACCGGCTTGCTTATTAAAGAGCTGTTAATGCGTGGCTTGGCGGAACGTATTTTAATTGTTACGCCCGGCGGACTCACCAAACAGTGGCAAGAGGACGAGCTGGCGCTTAAATTCAATTTGCCTTTTACTTTGGTAAATCGTGCGTTGTTTTCGTCAGACCCCAATGTTTTTCATACCGCACACCGAATTGTTACATCCATAGATTTTATTTCGCGCGAAGATGTGCTAAACGTAGCAAGCAATTCGCACTGGGATTTAATTGTGTTCGACGAATGCCACAAACTTTCGGCATACGATTACGGCACAAAACAGTATTTGTCGCTCAGATACCGGGCGGCGCAGCTATTGTCGCAGCAATGCGAGCATATTTTATTGCTTACCGCCACACCGCACCGAGGCAGAACCGATACCTTTAAAAAATTGCTGCAAATACTCGACGAAGATATTTTTGCTACCGACGAAATTGCTTCCAAAAGAGTTAAAGAGCTTGAAAACAACGGTATTAATAAGTTTTTTATTAGGCGTTTGAAAGAAGATATGAAAGATTGGCAAGGCAAGCCGCTTTTCAAGAATCGTTATACAAAAACGGTAGCTTACGAACTTACACCCGAAGAAAAAAAACTGTACGATGCCGTAACTGCTTATTTATCTAAAAGAAAAGAAGAAGCTTCGGAAACCAAAAATATTCATGTTTCGTTGGCTTTAACGGTTATGCAACGCCGGTTGGTAAGTTCCATTTTTGCATTGAAAAACACCATTGAACGACGCTGGAAAGCCTTGCAGGGCATTGTGGATGAGGTGAACAAAAACCCGAATTTATGGAATCAACGCCACAAACTGGAAGGCTTTGATGTAGATAATATTGAAGAATACGAAGAGTTGGAGGACGACGAACGCGATGCATTGGAAAATATATTGTCCGACCCGCGAAAGTTTAAGCTTTTCACTACTGCAAAAAGTTTGCAGGAAATTCAGCAGGAAGCCGCCGAAGTGAAAGGTTTGTTCGAAATGGCGCAATCGCTGTATAATAGAAACCAAGAGGAAAAAAAGTATCAGGAATTGCAGGAATTGCTGAAATCGAACGGTGTTTTGGAAAATGGCGAAAAGCTGGTAATTTTTACCGAACATAAAGACACGCTTTTGTATTTGGAAGGTCGCCTTTCAAAAAGCGGAGGTTATAAAGTAGCTACCATACATGGCGGCAAAACAGTTGACGAGCGGCGCGAAGCACAATGGGCTTTTGCCAAACCCGAAACACAAATTTTAATTGCTACCGATGCCGCCGGCGAAGGTATTAATTTACAATTTTGCCGATTGCTTATAAATTGGGATATTCCGTGGAACCCAAACCGATTGGAACAACGCATGGGTCGAATACACCGATACGGACAAAAGCAAGATGTGCTGGTGTTTAATTTGGTGGCAAGCAATACAAAAGAAGGCAAAGTATTGGAACGCTTGCTTACCAAACTCGATATTATTCGCGAAGGCTTGGGCGACGACAGGGTTTATGATGTTATTCAAGACGTGTTGGAAGGGGTAAGTTTAGATGCCATTATCAACTCGGTTTTCAACGGAAAGGAAACCGATTTGGATAAATTTCTGTCGCAAGACGATGAAGCACTCAAGCTTCAATTTTCGGAAAAAATAAATGAGCAAAAAGTTAAATTGGCACACAGTACCGTCGATTATAAAGATGCGAGAACACTTAAAGAAAATTCGGACGAAAAGCGATTGCAACCTATTTACATTCGCCTGTTTTTCGAAAAAGCATTTAAGAGTTTGGGCGGTGTTTTCACCGAATTGCGCGAATCTATTTTCCGTATCGACAAAATGCCCAATGCGGTGGTTGCTGAATTGAAAGAAAATTATAAAATTCATTTCGATTCCATAAAATCCATTCAGTTTTGTTTCGACAAGCAAATATTTCTCAATTATCAGAGCATGGCCGATTTGGGCATGGTGCATTATATCAATCCGGGCAATCCGGTTTTCGACAGCTTAATAACCGTAATTCGGAACACCTACCGCGAAGACATGCTCAAAGGCACGGTTTTAATTTCGCCCGACGATACCGAAGATTATTTAGCCTTTTTTGTGAAAAGCCAAATTGTAGATAATAGGGCAAGCAAAAAGAACGACAGTATTGCCGACGAACGTTTACTTATGGTATGCAGAAATAACAACGGTGAGTTTCACCTTACTTCGCCGGCTAAATTTATCGATTTGCATGCACCGGCAGAATTTATAAAACCTGTTGAATTGCCCGAAGCTGTTAATAACAACGATGTAGTACAATGGAGTTTCAACAACATTACCTTGCAGCAGTTCAACGACACCAAAGCCTATGTGCAAAAGGATGCCGCCGACCGAAACCACTATTTAGAATCGGCTTTTACGCAAGTAATTCTCGATTTGCAAATTGTTATACAAGAACTTCAACCCAAAGTTTTATTGGGCGATACCCGAGTGCAGGAAAAAATTCAGAAAAAGCAAGAACGAATTTTTGAACTGATAGAAAAAAAGAAAAAGCGATTGGAACAGCTGGAACTAATGGAGCAACTTAGCCCAAAGGCACCCGAAATTTTGGGTTGTGCTTATGTTATTCCGCTTACCCAAGTTGAATATACCGGGCATTACGGCATGAGCCGCGACGATGAAGCCGAGGCCGCAGCCATGCAATGTGCCATGAATTTTGAAATTGCCGAAGGCTGGAAACCTACCGATGTAAGCGCCAACAACGAAGGGTACGATATTCGAAGCATAAGCCCCGAAGAACTAAAACGCTATATTGAAGTGAAAGGCCGAAGCGGTGCCGACGGAAGTGTAATGCTAAGCGAAAACGAAATGAACCGATTGGCACAGTTAGCCGATGCCGCATGGTTGTACATTGTTATAAATTGCAAAACAACACCCGAATTGCACCGAATACAAAACCCGGCCAAAGCACTAAAATTCGAACTAAAACATAAAGGCATACAGTACTTTTTGCCTATGACAGAATGGAAAAATAAAATAAAAATACAATGACCCAAGCCAAAAAACTTATTGAAGTTGCCTTGCCGATAAAAGAAATTTCGGCCGAAAGTGTTCGCGACAAATCCATTAGGCACGGGCATATTTCTACTTTGCATTTATGGTGGGCACGCAGACCGCTGCCCGTATGCCGCGCCGTGGTTTTTGCAAGCCTTGTGCCCGACCCGCTCGACCCCAATTGCCCGCAAGCGTTTAAAGATGCCGTGGAACTTTTATTGGGTAGCCCCGCAAAACCGCTTATGGAACCCGGTATGTTGGTTGACGCTTATAAACCTTATGCCGATATTCCGTGGACTGCCATTTACGACCCAATGACCGATAATTTGCGCAACCGACTACAAATGTTTGTAGGCAAATTTACCAACGATATGCAGCAAGCTTTGTTGCACAACAAACCCAAGCCCGATGCCAAAAACATGCTGTCGGAATACAGCCTTATAAAGTGGGATAATAAAAACAACGAATCCATTATAGGTAAAGCCCGAAAACTTATTTGGGTGGCGCACAACAGCCTGCACAACCCGGAAGCGAATACAAAACCTGCCGGCGTTTTAGAACTGCTTACCGATTTCGACACCCGCTACCAAGCCATTAAAAATGCCGAAAAAGCATTGTACAGCTTGCCAAACCGACATATTGAAACCGAGCAAAGCAAAACACTTACCGAAAACTTACACTTTGCCATTGAAGCCTTTCTGGATAAAATGCCCAAAGTTTTCGATCCCTTTGCCGGCGGTGGTGCCATACCTTTGGAAGCCGCACGCTTGGGCTGCCGTACTTTTGGCAACGACATAAACCCGGTGGCACACATTATACAAAAAGGCAGTTTGGAATTTCCGCAAAAATACGGTAAACCGATAACGTACAGCAAAACCGAATTTATAAAACTTTATGGTGAAGTTGAATTCAATAAAATAGAAAATAAAAACAAAGTGTACGAAAACGGCGAAGCCACCGCCGTAAACATTGCAAACCGCCTAAGTTTCGATGTGGCATTTTATGCTAAAAAACTGCTTGCCGAAACCGAAAAAGAAATTGGGCATTTGTACCCAAAAGACAGCAATGGAAATAATCCTGTTGCATATTATTGGGCTCGCACTGCAATTTGTAGTAATCCGACTTGCAAGGCAGAGGTTCCATTGCTAAGACAAATGAATATTGTTAACAAAATTGGCAAACAAATATTTCTTAAACCTAATATAAAAGATAACGTTATTGAATTTGAATTAAGCAATACTAATTCTTCAAATGATAATTGGATTTCAAGAGGAAATTTAGTTTGTCCATGTTGCGGTAATACAACAGAAAACAGTGT